>JAEZMC010000312.1 GCA_023435805.1 Bacillota bacterium
GCGATGGGCCAATGAATCTGGATATGAAGCCGCCCCATGGGATTGGCGGACTGGATCCCAGGGTGCACGCAAGCGCTGCAATTGGAGAGAGGAACAGTGAGCTGTGTGCAAAGGCAATAGGACAGAAAGCCAGGGAATTGCTGTATTCTTTGCCGCCGGATTGCCGGAATTTTAATACGGAGGGTATTTTTCCGGATAACTGGTGGTTTGTATAAGCAGTAAAAGTACACGGAAGGAGCAAGCACAGTATGGATGAAAGTCAAAAGCATCTCCATTTTACCAATGCCGAACGAACCGCTCACAAATACGAAGATCAATATATTTCGAGGTTCGGTTCACATTTTACCTTGAAATTCGATCATGACGGAAGAGGTGTGCTTCCAGCCGGCATCGGACCGTTGAATACCAGTCTTGGCGTGTATTTCGCCGTTGATATAAACGATGAGAAATGGAGCCTCCCGCTGCAGTATGTCTATTGCTTCGACAGAGGTAACAGAGGCATATCGGATTTTGATTTAAAAAGAACCATCAACAGCGTTTCATTGATAAGCAGGGAGAACCATCCCGGCGTGGAGATGGAATGGGAGTTTATATCACCCTTTTATCCGCAGGATAAAAAGCTTAGCACGGCGCCGTTCTTTTATGTTGTATGCCGGCTTGCAAATATATCGGATACCCCCAGGAGAGGCAAAATATACGGAGGTCTGGAAAACCTCAAAGATCAAAAAAGAGACCCGGAGCAAATGCTGCTGAAGCAGAAAATTGTCACGGCAGCCGCCTTCAGAGGTCCTGAAACCGTTCCCGGCAGGCTCCTGCAATATGAACTCGGACTTGCCGCCGACATGGACGGATTCGGCTTTGACAGGGTCGAAAACACATCGGCAGTCTGGGATTGCCTGACCTGCGACTATTCCCTTGAGCCCGGCGAGTCTTGTGAAATCGGCTTTATTTTGTCATGCTTCCTTCTGGATAAAAGCATCATTACCTGTCACGGTGAGGAATGCTCTCTCTATTACCAGAGTATTTTCAGCTCGACAGAAGAAGTGATAAGCTATGCGAAGGATCAAAAGCTGCAAATCATGTCACGCAGCAATCTTTTCGACGGGCTGTTCATAAAGGCATCCATTCCGCAGCATATCAAGGATTTCATCTACTGGAACTTCCACATATATTCCGGCGGCGCATGGCTGCTGGTGCGGCAGGGCGGCAGGGTCTTCTATACCAACTATGAAGGCGGGGCGAGGTATTTCTCCACAGTTGACGTAGAATACAACCTGGCTTTGCTTTATGCCCTTATCTGGCCGGAGCTCATCACAGACCAGCTGGAGCTGTGGGAGGAGACCTACAATAAAGGCAACCGCTACAGGCCGCACAGCTTCGGACCCCGTCACAGGATCATGGAGCATGACATCGGCGCAGGGTTTGAGATCGATGAGCAGATGTATATTCCCGGACCCATGCCGGTAGAAGAAAACAGCAACTTTTTGCTGATTCATTTTCTTTATTACAAATACACCGGCGACAGCAGCTATTTCAAGAAGCAGCTTGATTTATGCCTCCAGCTGGCCGACTATGTTGTGGAGTCCGACATCAACGGAAATGGATTGCCTGATATCGGGACCAACAACACGCTGGACAGCTTTGAGGATTTGCTTAAAAACATGGAGGACCAGGTTTTTCTTGGCGTAAAGGCGGGTACTGCTTTGATGGCCCTGTGCCATATGCTGAAGGAGCTTGATGCGGAAAATACCCAATATGAAAAATACCGGCAGCACTATGAAAGGATATTCAAAACCCTTGAAGATGAAGCCTGGGCCGGGGAACATTATGTAATCACCGTTTCCTCCAGACGTCCTGAAGGGTGGGACCGGGCGGCACCTCTTACAACAAACGGCATGGCCTATCTGATGTATACAGGTCTTCCTCTTCCGCTTTCCGTTGAAAGATTGAAGCAGGATATCCTGACTTCACAGGCGGATTATTCACTGTGGCCGTCAATGGGTGTATGGCGGGATATGACGGCGATGTATCTTGGGCTTTTGCCTGAAACAGTATATAACTTCAGGCCTGATTTCAGGGGCGACATGTACCCCCGTTCGGTGAACTCGGTAGCAATCGTCCAGACTTATGCGGGCATCGCAATTGATATGCCGCGCAAGAAAATTACGGTATCGGGAGAGACGGACGGATTATTCCCGCTGTTACCTTTTGCGGATTGGGAAAGAGGACTTATTCCGTATATTCGTATTTCCGGTGAAAATATTAGCATCATCGACAGGACGGACAGTATGAAGGCGTTCGCCATCGAAAGGCTGCGTTATTGACGGAGGGATGACATGCGAATCATAGAGGCGGATTTCCACAAGGTTCAAGGCACACACAGCAAGTACGCTTCCCTTTGCGTAGGGGCGGGGCGGGCTGTAGAAGCGCTCAGGATGGACTTTCAAAAACACCTTGAAACTGCCGCAAAGGAATGCGGCTTCAAGTACTTGAGGTTTCATGGGATTTTTCATGACGATATGGGCGTTTTTACCCGGGATAGGGAAGGCAGGATATCATATAACTGGCAGTATGTTGATTCCGTATATGATGCCATCCTTGACATAGGCTTGAAGCCCTTCGTCGAAATCAGCTTTATGCCCGGCGACCTGGCAAGCGGTGATAAAACTGTATTCTGGTGGAAGGCAAATGTGACTCCGCCGAAGGATTACAGCCTTTGGTACGACCTGGTTTATGAATTCGTGATCCACCTGGAGGAACGGTATGGGCAGGAGGAGGTGGCCACCTGGTATTTTGAGGTCTGGAATGAACCGAACCACCCTGCATTTTACTCGAGCACCATGGAAGAATATTTTAAACTATACGCTGTAACGTGCAGCGCCGTTAAGGCAGTCAGCGGCCGCTACCGGGTCGGTGGGCCCGCAACGGCCGGCAATGCGTGGGTGGCGGAATTCATTGAATATTGCGGCACCCATTCGGTTGCGGTTGATTTCATTTCAACCCATATGTATGGAGTCCGGGGCGACTTCGATGAGTTTGGAGATATGGTGCTGTACCTGATTGAGGATCCCGACTATGTCATCAATGCTGTGAAGAGTATTTGCGAAGCGGTCCGGGGATCCTCCATGCCCGGCCTTGAAATCCATTATACTGAATGGAGCTCTTCATTCTCCAGCCGTGATCCGGTACACGACAGTTATATTCAGGCTCCGTACATCCTTTATAATCTCAAGCGGATGGAGGGTCTGGTCCATTCCCTGTCCTACTGGACATTCACGGACGTTTTTGAAGAGGTCGGTCCTCCGCCGTCGCCATTCCACGGCGGATTTGGCCTGATCAATCTGCAGGCACTTAAAAAGCCGGCTTTCTTTGCCTACAGGTTTCTGAACGAACTGGGGGATACAGAGCTTGAAAACAAGGACAGCGATAGCTGGGTGTGTAAAAGTGAAGCGGGAGTTCAGGCGCTTATCTGGAATTATACCATACAAAAGCAGGACGAATGTAATCAGAAATATTTTAAAAGGGACCTGGTACCCGCGGGGCTCGACCCCGTCATCCTTGAAATCAAAGGACTACCTGCAGGCAAGTACAGAGTTGAGGTGTATTCAACGGGCTATTCCTGCAATGATGTATACACGGATTATCTAAGAATGGGTTCACCCGGCACACTCAAACGGACTGAGGCAAACAGGCTGGCTGAAGGTAATGGAGGGCTTCCTGTATTTCTCCGTGAAATTGCAGTCGGCTCAGGAGAGACTTTCAGAATGGAACTGGATATAAGGGAGAACGATGTTCACCTGGTAAAAATCAATTCAGTAGACAGGTTTCAATATCAGAGCTATAAATAGATTGTTGCAAATATTGTGTCGCAAAATCGTTGATGTTAATATGAAATAGTAAGAGACATCACATTTTGTCAAATCTCCGGAGATAACAACTGAATAGTTTGTGCTGAGAATCTTTTAAAACTTTAAGGGGGAAGAATAAATGAAAAGAATGATTCCTTTGCTTTTAGCGTGTATTATTGTTGTTTCGTTCGGCCTTGCAGGCTGTGGCAGCAATACTACTACGGAAACAACAGCGGATGCAACACAGGCAGCTACGACAGTACAGCCGACCGAGCCGCAGGCAATCGATCCGTTTGGTAAATACGAAGCGCCTGTTACCGTCACGTACGGAAGGGTTGCGCAGACAGAACAGAAATTCCTTGAAGGCGAAAGCTACGACAACAACGTATGGACAAGAGAATTTGAAAGCGAACTGGGTATTAAGGTTGTACCTGCATGGGAATCCGCGCCGGATGCCTATGATACAAAGCTGAACCTTTGCATATTGAGCGGGGATCTCCCCGATTTGTTCAAGGTCAACAGTCCCGCCCAGCTCCAGCAGCTTGTTTCCGGAGATATGGTTGCAGATTTGACGGAAGTGAATGAAAAGTGGAGATCACCTTTTGCTAAGGAGCTTATGGCCATGGGCAAAGGCCTGGCTGAGGAACAGTGCTCCATTAACGGAAAGCTTTATGCGTATCCAACAAGCGCCGTAGTACCTGATCAGGAATCCTTTGTATTCCTCAGGGATGATCTGAGGCAGGAGCTGGGAGCAGCAGAACCCCAGACCATGGAAGATTTGCTGGCTCTGGCCAAAGCCATGGTAGACAGCAAAAAGGTAAAATATGCGTTTGCCATAGGCAATAACCCTGTAACCGAAGGATATATGAATCTGATCGGCTTCTTTAACGCATATGATGCTTTCCCCAATACCTGGATCAAAAAGGATGATAAAATAGTATACGGCGGTATTCAGCCGGAAATGAAGAACGCCCTCACAGTGTTGAGGCAGGCCTTTGCAGACGGCTTGATCGATAAGGAATTCGTCGCAAAAGACAATGGAACTGCTGCGCAGGATGTGGTAAACGGCAATGCAGGCATTTGCTTCGGCCAATTCTGGATGAATGGCTGGCCGCTTCCCGACGCATACACCAATCACAAATATGATATGAGGGGCTATGCAGTACCTTTTTCAAGTACGGCTCAATTAAAGAAGGTGCAGGGCTCGGCTGTTGTATTAGCCACCAATAGACACACCTACAGTATCAAAAAGGGTTATGAACACCCCGAAGTCGTTGCAAAAATGAGCAACTACTTTATCGAAAAAGGTTACGGTGCCACAGCGGATACTACGAAATACAGAATAAACGGTGATGTCAATGTATTCTCCACCTCTCCTGTACAAGGCTCGGGAGCACCGTACTACAACGTCTCCATCCATAAAACCGTTACGGAAGCAATTGATAAGAAGGATGCAAATCTTGTGGCACACGATGCCCAGATGAAGGCAGCATTTGAATCAATAAGCAAATATCTGAGCGGAACGTTTGAAACTCCTAACTTCACTGATTATAAGTACTTCTATGGACCCAAGTCGATCTTCGCCATCGAGGATTCGTACGTTCAGAACGGTCAGATCATGCCCAGCGAATTCTACGGAGCGGATACACCTGAAATGATCAGGAAGATGTCAACACTGAGAACATCAGAGATTCAAATGATTCTCAGCATTGTGTCAGGCGCAAAGGAACTGGATGAGTTTGACAAGTTCGTTGCAGACTGGTATAAGCAGGGCGGAGAACTTATTACGGCTGAAGTAAATGACTGGAAAGTAAAAATGGGCAAATAAGGCTCACCATAAGTACAAATTTCAAAAGCAGGTACACAGGACTTTATGTTCTGTGTACCAACTTTTGAGCAGAAATAAATTTGTTGTTCAAAGGTAATCAACAAAAAGCGGGTGGAGCTCGATACCCCGGATTTTATTGAAGAGGGCGTGACTGAAATTGGAAAAACGGATTACGATTGGCTCCGGCCATAAGAAAAAAGATAAAATGGGTCACAAATCACTTTATGTGATGCTGATCATTCCCTTGCTATTGACTTTTGTATATGCATACTTGCCACTGGCTGGGCTTGTAGCTGCATTTCAGAGATTTGACCTTGCAAAAGGATTTTTTGGCTCCGAATTTACCGGTCTGGAAAATTTTATATATTTATTCGGCTATTCTAACTTCTGGCAAACAGTATTCAATACCTTTTATATTTCCATTATGAAGCTTTGCCTTCAAATGATTATACCGCTGATCGTTGCCTTGATGTTGAATGAAGTGGCGAACAGCAAATACAGGACATCGATTCAGACCATGGTGTATTTGCCGCATTTTATTTCATGGGTCATTGTGGCAGGCATGCTGAGGGAATTGTTATCCCTTGACGGCTCGGTAAATAATATCCTGGCGTCCTTTGGCATAGAACCTGTTATGTTCCTGATCGATAAAACGCTTTTCCCCTTCGTGATTGTCCTGTCGGATGCATGGAAATCCTTCGGTTTTGATACGATTATGATCATGGCCGCACTGACCCAGATCAATCCTACACTGTATGAAGCAGCTACAATGGATGGTGCCGGAAGATGGAAAAAGACATTGCACATCACGATACCGGGGATCATGCCGATCATTGTACTGGTCTTTATATTAAAGCTCGGAAGCATTGTAAATAACGCTGGGTTTGATCAGGTAGTCAACTTATATTCTCCGATGGTATATGAGACAGGTGATATCCTGGATACATTAACATATAGACTTGCTTTCGACACCGGTGTCAATGCGATTCCCCAGTATGATATTGCAACTGCGGTGGGGCTTATGAGGTCTGTCGTTTCTTTTATACTTGTGTCCGTATCCTATTTTATTGCACACAAGGTAGCAGATTATAGAATATTTTAACGGGGGTTTTGCCATGTTGTCAAAAAGACGAAAAATAAGTACTTTTGATATTGTAAATAACGGTATCCTGCTGCTTTTGGGGCTATCCTGCATCGTGCCCTTTATAAGCGTCCTGTCGGTCTCCGTAAGCGATAAGGCGGCAGTTGCCGCAGGGAGTATTGCGATTCTTCCGGTGGGATTCACCCTCGACAATTACATATACGCACTATCGCAAGGCCAGTTTTTGCACTCCATGCTAAACTCGGTTGAGAGAGTGGTGCTGGCCGTCTTTTTGAATCTTGCGATATCGACGTTGGCCGCATATCCGTTGTCGAAAAAGAAAAACGTGCTCCCGGGCAGGACATATTTTGCTTGGTTCTTTGTTATTACGATGCTCGTAAGCGCAGGAATGGTACCGAAATTTATCATTATTAACGCTACGGGGATTCGAAATACGATCTGGGCCCTTGTGCTTCCCAGTGCTGCAAATGCGTTTTTTATAACGATTCTATTGAACTTTTTCAGGGGCATACCGGAAGAAATGGAAGAGTCCGCATTTCTTGACGGTGCCGGTCATTGGACCATACTCCTCAAGATTTATATACCCCTTGCAATTCCTGCCTTTATAACATTGATCATCTACTGCGTGGTTGCACACTGGAATGAATGGTTTGAAGGTCAGATATACATGAACCAGGTTAAAAATTATCCGTTGAGTTCGTATCTGAGGGGTGTAGTAACCGTACCGAATTTCGGCACACTGGGCATCCGGAGCGCAATGGAAAAAATGAATATCAACCATAGGTCATTTACTGCTGCACAGATTCTTATCGGCACGGTTCCCATTTTAATCATGTATCCGTTTTTGCAGAAATACTTCGTGAAGGGCATGACGCTGGGAAGCATAAAAGGTTGATTTTGTTAAACATATAGGTATAGACTCTGAGTTCATAAGCACAATCAAATGCCCCTTTGTTTCAGGAAGCTTGGTAAACGCTCCGGAACTTAAGGGGCATTTATCTGTTTAATTTCGGGGCGGCTGCCGGCCGCCCCTGCATTAGCATTACTCAAACAATACAAAAACAGGCGTTTCGCTTACGTTAATCTTTACTTTACCGTTCTGAATGTCCAGATCCCTTTGGACGCCCGTCATACTTCCATCCTCAGGAACCATCAGCCTGGCCTTCGTTGTTCCTTTCAACAGCTTAAGCTGATAGCTCGGGACTTCCGTTCCGTCCGAAGTAGGACACCACAGGACATATGCGCCTTTATAGGAGTCCCTGTCCCTGAACCGCGATATCATCACGTTATCCTTGCCTGAAGAAACATCGGAGTCATAAAACATGTTTTTCAGGCTTTGCCGCATCGCTGACACGAAATAGAAGGAAGGCTTGGGATCCCATTTGCCTTTTTCCGTTACAAGTCCGGAGGTATCAAACATCGTTTTGCTGCCTACGGAGACGTCCCGCAGCATATATTGGGCACAGCGGTCAATGCCGCCGGACGCCGCGGCCAGATACGAACGCAGGATCCATTGGGCTTGAGCCAGCTCCGAAGGTGCACCTACCGCAGTGGCAGGATTGGTGTCATAACCGATTTCCGTAATCCACAGCTCTTTGTCCGGCAGGTTCAATTCCCTGAACGCATTCATTCTTTCAAGCTTAACCTTTAGATTATCATCTTCCGGAGTAAGTCCCCGAATGTTATCCGAGGCGTAATGATGGAAATTCAGTACGTCGACAGGCAGTTTTCCGTCACTGCGGTTTTCCTGAGCCCAGGCCATCATTTTTTTAACATATGAGGGCTTGAGTGAGGACAACCCTCCCAATACCAGCCTGGCATCGGGATCTGCATTTTTGATTCCGATCGTATTGCCCAGGGTGCCCATATGACCGTCATAATCCGCACTGCACATGGCGGCAAGCTCTTCCGGAGTAAACTGCGAGGTTTCCTTATTCCAATCGGCATCAGGCTCATTCCAGTTCTCATAGTACTTGACCAGTCCGAGTCCGCTTTTCCGGGGCTGATCAGGAGTAAGC
>JAEZMC010000332.1 GCA_023435805.1 Bacillota bacterium
GATAATTGGTCTTAACCCACATATTTAAGTATACTACAAATTGTTTTTAATGTCAAAGTAAAACATTGTATCACCCGGACAGCTGTCATGTCAATAAAAAGTGCCCACAAATCGCCATTTTTTCATGAGCCTCAATTGCTCCTCAATTTAAGACCTTTTTTCTTGAATATAGAAAGCATCGTTATGTGATCCGCTTCTTTGCCGACTGCAGTTCAATCTTATTCGCGCATGTTAAGATGTACGGCATTGACAAAGAGTTGTCCGAACAATTATAATTAAATCGTGTCAAAACATTTAATAACGTTAAGTTCCAATTAATAGTGGACTTATGTGTGCAAAATTTACCTTTATCTGTATACAGGGAGTCTACATATTGGAAAATAATCTGCACCAGGAGAGTGAGCATCATGAAGGATATGCTTGTAGATGAATTTCAATATACCGTGCAAGAACTGCTTTTCAGGAACAAAAGCATTATTGATTCCATTACCAAATTCCAGGATTCCAATGCAAGAGTCAACCGATCCATCGTCAAATCGGTTACCCAGTGCGGTTGTATCAGAATAGATGCAAAAAAGCAGGAAATGCCTGAAGACGGCGGATTTGAAGAAGTACGCAACGCAATGGATACGCATGTCGTTGGAAAACTTTGCGATAACTGCAGGGAGCAAATCGAAAATGAACTCGGCAAAAACCTGTTTTATATTGCTTCCATATGCAATACACTTGACCTGAACCTCTACGATATTCTGATAAAGGAGCAGGAGAGGGTTAAATTACTGGGCCAGTACAATTTAGGCTGAAAATGCACCGCATTGCCTGCATACATGCCGAACCCATTAGAATGCGCTTAAAAGGGCTATTGATAGCCCTTTTTGTATCTGCATGGAATGCAACGGGACATAGAGGCCGCCAGCATAAAACTCAAACCCTTCGGTTTTCAATCAGAACCTGCTCCCTTACGCGCCGCAGTCCTTCCTTGATTGCCTTGGCTCTTAGCTCGCCTATTCCCTCCACTCCGTCGATCTGGGCTACGGAGGCCTTGCAGATCCCCTGGAGGTTGCCGAATATATCAATCAGCTTTCTTGCAATGGTCATGGGTACCCTGGGCACCTTGCTCATGATCCTGAAGCCCCTGGGCATTAAATAGGAGTCCGTCGGGCAGGGAACCTTGTAAAAACCGAGTGCATGGCAGATGCAGGTGATATCCATCAATTCTTCATATGCAAAGGTACTGATCCTTTTCAAGATATCGTCGGCAGTAATATTATCCGAGTGGATCATATAATCCTCCACTACCAGCCTGCCGTCTTCCTCAACATACGCCATCAGCTCCTCAAGCTGCATACGGATAAGTCTTCCCTCGTTCCCAAGTTCCACGATATAGCGTTCGATTTCGGCCACGACACGCATGACCATTTCCGTTCTCTGAATAACCTTGGCTACATCGTTTAAAGTAACGATCTCCTCAAATTCCAATATGCTCAGATTGTTGGCAGCCGTTCCAAGGACGGCGACATATTTCTCCAGCGTCTGCAGCGCCTGATTGGCTCTGGTAAGTATTGTGGAGGTGTCACGCAGTATGTATTTTCTGGAGCCCTTGTAAAGTGTAATGATATTACGTCTCTGGGATATGCAGACCACAATTTCCCCTGTTTGCTTGGCAAACCGTTCGGCGCTTTTATGTCGCGTCCCCGTTTCCTCCGTATAAATGGAAGGTTCCGGGATCAGCAGTGTGTTGGCATACAGAATGGTGCTGAGATCCTTGTTTACCACAATCGCACCGTCCATTTTAGCAAGCTCATATAATCTTGCGGGTGAAAACTCCTTATTGATATAAAAACCGCCTTCTACGGCATTCATTACAGTCTCCGAGTCCCCGATCACAATCAGCGCACCGGTCCGGGCCTTTAATATGTTTTCAAGGCCCTCCCTAAGCGGTGTTCCTGGTGCCATTATCCTGAGAAGCTCCAACAACTGATCGTCCTTATACCGTTCAATATGCATCGTCTTTTACAGCCCCTTACTCTGTTTACATCCCATATTTACAATCCCCTAAAAAATCAATTCCAATGCCTCCTGTATGTTTTCAACAGGCTTGAGGTGAACATTTCCGGCGTTCTTTACCTGAGCTGCCAGCTTCATGTTGCCCTGCGGTATAATAAGTGTTGTAAAGCCTAGCCTGACCGCTTCCGATATCCTTTTATCAATCTGCCCTACCGCACGCACCTCTCCGGTCAGGCCGATTTCACCAATCAGCACGCAGCCTGCGTCCACAGGCATATTTTTAAAGCTGGAGGCCACTGCGGCCGCAATTCCCAGGTCGCAGGCCGGCTCGTCAAGGCGAATGCCGCCCACGACGTTGACATAGGCGTCAAAATTGTACAGCTGCAATCCTACCCGCTTTTCCAAAACAGCCATCAGCATGGTCAGCCTGTTGTAGTCGAGTCCTGTGGCCATCCTCCTCGGAACTCCGAAATTGGTGGCGCAAACCAGCGATTGTATCTCGATCAGCATGGGCCTCGTCCCTTCCAGGCTGGATACCACCACAGAGCCCGGGACATTTCCGGGCCTGCCGGACAGCATCATTTCAGACGGGTTGGAAACCTCTGTCAAGCCGGAATCACGCATTTCGAAAATGCCTATTTCATTTGTAGAACCGAATCTATTCTTAACTGCCCTTAATATGCGGAAGCTCAAGTGTCTGTCGCCTTCAAAATACAGCACTGTGTCAACCATGTGCTCCAAAACCCTGGGACCGGCGATGGCACCTTCCTTTGTCACATGTCCTACGATCATCACCGTGATACCGCTGCTTTTCGCCAGCTTCATCAAAGCGGCCGTCACCTCGCGGACCTGGCTGACACTGCCGGGTGCCGAGGTGATCGTATCGGTGTGCATGGTCTGTATGGAATCAATAATCACAAGGCCGGGTTTTTCAGCAGCTGTCAGTGAAGCAACCGCTTCGTAGTTTGATGCCGAAACGATGAAAAGGTCGGCACGCTTTACGTTGAGTCTGTCCGCCCGGAGCTTGATCTGACCCACGGATTCCTCACCCGATACATACAATATTTTTGACCCGGAATGTATTGTATTGCATATTTGCAATAACAGCGTAGACTTGCCAATACCCGGATCACCGCCTACAAGTATCAGGGAGCCTCTGACCACCCCGCCTCCCAGGACCCTGTCCAGTTCCTTCAGGCCGGTCGGGCTGCGCTCTTCGCTTCCAGTTTTTATATCCCCCAGGCTGACCGGTTTGATTGCGGCATCCTGTGCAGAAGCCGCCTTTGGAAGCGGATCCTGTACTTCTTCCACAAATGTATTCCATTGCATGCATGCAGGACATTTGCCAAGCCATCCCGATGACTCATACCCGCATTCCTGACAAACAAAAACCGACTTGCTTTTCGGCATATCTCCTCCTGTTGATGAATACCAATAGAACTGGCTCGACTGCGCTGTCAAAAGGGGACCTTGATTCATATACATCCGTATAAATTTCTCTGCTGAAGCATCCCCTCACCCAGTATACCATATGATGGTAAGAGATGGTGTAAAACATGATGTTTTTTAAAAGAATCCTGCTTTATATGGACATGGTAATCAATTACGGCATCAGTCCGGCAACCATTGTTAAAAACAGACGCCATTTACAGCTCCCCGGCTTCGATAAGGGCGTCAAGGACAAGAACGAACATGGCATGTGACCAGGTTAGCGGAATCACCCATGCTGGCCTGCCGGTATTCTTATCGACCTGCTCCGGCAGCAGCCCCGCCTCCGTGATCCTGGCAGCAGCCCATTCCAGATACTCCCGTGCCTTCGACCAGGATTTCCTTTCTATGTGAAACAGTGCGGCCCAGAGTGTGGAGATGATCCATGGATTCCCGCCTATGTAATGGTCGTGCTCATAGCGCAGCAACCCGCCTGCAGGTTTCACGGCAAGCACCTGTTCAACCACTGCTGCTGTCGATTCCATGCGCTGGTCCCCGGCAGAATAAATGCCGAACGGTACGCTAAGGCCCAGAAGGCTTATATCCACCGCACCATCAACAAGAGAATAATCCCGTGTTATGCTTCTGCTATTCGTTTTTAACCAGACTTTTGCGTCCGTGTGCTCCTCTCCCCATCCGTTCAGCTTAACACGCACACTTCTGATAAACCGGTTCCATTCCGGTTTCCAGAAATGAAAGTCCAGCGCTGAACGAAGCTTATCGGCGGCATCACTCCAGCTTTTGGCCAGCCTGTCCAATTCATCGGCAGTTTCACTGACTCCGGCCATCTCTTCCATCCGCAGTATTTCTGCCATGTTGGCTCCGGCTTCGATCCCGGCGCAGACTGCCGCAGTGGAATAGGCATGTTCTCCGAGCCTCTCCTCCCAGAGATCAAAGCTCAGCCAGGGAAGGCCGGTATCCCCATCCAGGTATCCTAAAAGGAACTCCACGCCTTTTCTGACACAGGGCCACAGTTCCGCCAGAAATGTCTTGCTCCCGGAAACTTCATAATGCTTCAGGATCCCCCAGATGATCGAGCCGCCTTCGTCCACCTGCATGCCCCAGGAAGGCGCCAGATTTCCGTCCATATAATACCGCTGCTGCCAGCTGCCGTCTTCTTCCTGTACAGCTGCCGCCCAGCGGTAGAAGGCTTCCACAGCATCCGACAGTCCGCATTTGTCGAGGGCTGCCGCTATAAATGCGGCGTCTCTTCCCCAGCAGTAGGCGTATCTGCCGCACCTTGTGAACTCTTCATCGATCTCGGGAGCTGCCAGAAGCGCTCCTGTTTTTTTGTCGGCCATCAGCGCAAATACCAGCACGGATCTCCTGTAAAGCGTGTCAATCGCAGCGGACACTGTATGGATTTTCCTTGCTCCGTCCAGGTATTTCCGCCAGTATGACACCGTATGCTCCAGACAGCCCCATGGGTCTATGTCCATTGCTTCGCGGATTGCTTCCTTCAGCTGCTTCATGGTTTGTGCCATGCATATGTGCATGGCAAAGCGCAAGCTGCCGCCGGCTTTCAATTCCCCGCACTCCCAAAGCAGCGCGCCGTCCTTCATCATCCCGATCGTATCATTTCCATCCAGCCAGCCTTTTCCGGCTGAATCCAGCGCATCCCCGCCCAG
>JAEZMC010000359.1 GCA_023435805.1 Bacillota bacterium
AATAGCGGATATTGCGCACCTCTACTCCCACTTCCTCCCGTATCTCTCTGGCGGCGCTTTGCTCCAGTGTCTCTCCGGGTTCTACAAAGCCGGCGATGGTACTGTACATTCCATCCGGGAAACGGCTTGAACGCGCAAGCAGTATTTTATCACCGTTTAAAATGGCCACAATCACTGCGGGCGAGATTCGGGGGTAGGTGACATTTCCACATGCGTCGCACACAAGCGCCACTTCATACTCCGAAGGGCTTAGCGGCAGCCCGCAGCAGCCGCAGTACCGATTCTTCTTCCTCCATCCGTGCAGGTGAAAAGCGCGGTTTGCAAGCCAGTACCACTCGTCTTCCATTTTCCCGTACAGCAATCTCAGACCAAAGCAGGCATATTCCCGGGTATCCGGCATTTGGGTCAGTTCGGCCAAATATCCGTCTTTTCCGTCAATCTGGCCAAGGTATTGTATATCCTTGATAAAGCTCTCCCATATTTTAATATCTGTTATAAACGGTATGCATTTGTCCGGTATTTCCAGCCCTTCTGTACAGGCCAGCCCGGAACTGTTCACGACATGATCCGCAACAACCAATTCATCACGGTAAAACAAAAACCAATATGCCGGACCAAATGCCACATCCATCTTCCCAGCAGAAATTTTTCTTGCTCCCGGCTCAAATTTCACGTAAAATTCATCCCCTTATTTCCTGCATTCTAATCAAAGCGGGCAACAGGCAGAACTTCTACTCTCTTACCCTGCTCTTTGATTTTTGGCCTTCATCCGAATTATTCTCCATGTTGCTGGAAGCTGCACTGGTTTCATGGGAAGGAACTCCATCCTTACGCAGCAGCTTTTCCAATTCCAGCTGATTCCTGGTACGCACTTCCTCTGCCCTGACAAGCGCGTCAGCCCTTATCTGCTCCACTCTCAGCCTGTATCTCGTGATAATTGAAACAACCGCAATAATCAGCGCGACCGCAATAGCAAAAATCGGCACCAGGTTCTCGTCTATATAATACATTTAAACACCTCACTTCAAATAAATCCAGTTTATTATACCATCACCAAGCCCATTTGGCACTACTTGTTTCGGCTTGTATTCTGTAAAAATTTATCATAAAGTATATCATATACGCGCACAAACAAAGTACGTGAATACAATATCTTTTATTCCCTGATGAAATATTTTGTCTCCCTCTGCTGTCATTATATATGAGAAGCGTGAAAGGAGCGGAATGAATGAACGATTCGGTAAGTGATAATGAGCTGCTTTACGGAATAAGCCGTGGCGACACCAAATGCCTGAAGCTGTTAATGAACCGGTATTCAAGGTATATTGTTGCCGTAATCATGCATGTCGCAGATGGAAGTCTTTCTTTCCAGGATATCGAGGAAATATGTTCGGATGTTTTCATTAAAATATGGAAGAGCAGCTCCATGATTCGACCTGCATGCGATACGCTGAAGCCCTATCTCGCGGCAACAGCAAGGAACATGACCATCAACAGGCTTAAGCAATTGCCTGCCTACAGCTGTGTAGATATTTCAAGTATTGAAACAGCTTCTTCTGCAAATGAGATGGAGGCTGTCGGATTGAGAGATACGCTCCAGTCAGCGATGAATACTCTCAAACAACCTGATAAAGAGCTGTTTGAGAGAAGATATCTCCTTTGTGAACCTGTAAAAAAACTCGCCGAAAAATTCGGACTGAATCAGAACACTGTTGCCACAAAGCTGTCAAGAGCCAGGAAGACCGTTGCAAAGCTTTTAAAAGAAGGGAATGAAACTATATGAAGAATTATTCTTTGGATAACCAGGATGTTTCGGATGACATCATCCTGGATAAAATAGGATTGGATGCGGACATCGCGGATGGCATATCACTAAGACGGATAAAAAGAAGAGTATTATCGGAAATCGGACCTTGTTCTAAGCGCCACCGTTTTGGGAAAATGGTTACAGTACCTGTATTATTGATCCTGATATTAGGTTCCGTCAGTGCGTTTGCCTATTCGAATAACCTGTGGGACTACTTTTTCAAGGGTTCATCCATTTCGGGAAAATTGGAAAAGCCCTTTGCGGAAAAAAGCATAACTGCCAGCGGATATAAAATAACTCTGCACGAGGCCGCTATGGGAAGTAATAACGGGATAGTGCTTCTAAGCCTGCAAAAAGCCGACGGTACCGTACTGGATCGGAATACGCAGCTGGACATCGATATTCCGATGAACGAATATGGCAGCTTCGGAAGCTCGAGTACAAGAGTTCTTTCCGAAGACGGGAAAACACTTCACTACTGCTACTTCATTGACGGCAGCATACCGCTTGCAGCCTCTCATTTAAATCTGAATGTAAAAAAAATTGAAACGTGTTCTACGAAGGAGCTTGTTGCGGATTTTTCATTGGAAGCCCTATATAGCAGCAGGTATTCGGATATACTATCCATTCCGGGTGGAAAGTCCGGGGGGGCGTATGTCATGGACCCCTCTGGAATAGCTGAATTGAATAAGCGTGTTGTAAATGCCGGAGATTTGATAAAAATGGACGGAATCGAAGGAATATATTTTATAACAGCCGGATTTAACGATAATAGGCTTCATGTTGTAACAAACAGAAAAGCCGGCGACAGTAAAATTTCCGTCTGGATGAACGGGCTCTATGATTCAAGGACAGGAGAGGCGCTGGAACCAAGCAGCTATTTGGAATTAGGATATTCGGAAGAATGCGGATTTTTCGGGATTGACAGATTTGATTATTTGAAAGAAGCGGATTTAAGATATCTGTACCCGAAGATAACATATATAAAAGAAACAGGCGTGGTGACAGGCAACTGGAACTTTCAAATAGATGATTTCAGCGAGCTTCAGGAAGTAAATACAGCCAATGGGCTTAATCCTTCATTGCCTGACGGAATTAAAGTCGAAAAGCTGTCCATCAGCCCGCTCGGCGCCTATCTGTCAATATCCGGTGAATCAACTGATTCATATGAAAAATTCTTTACAAATTGCGATGCATCAAATAGTTATTTCCTTTTGGATAACGGATCGAAAATTGCACTGGTCAACCGAAGCAGCGGCGCAGGCAGCAGTGAGGGCGGCTTTACGGCCAATGTGTTCCTGGGTGCGCATGATCGTTTCGGCAACAACACCGATACGCGCTCAATATTCACAAACACTGCAGAAATTAACGC
>JAEZMC010000010.1 GCA_023435805.1 Bacillota bacterium
TGCTGGACACACCGGCTCAGTTGGATCCCGATACCACAACAGCCGATTTTGAAAAAAAAAATAACTCCTATATAGATGAAATGGACAAGTTTGCCTTTGCCGACACAATAGCTGTTGCAGCTGCGGCTGAAACAGTATATGCGGAAGCGGAGTCCGTAGATTCGTCTGAAACCGATGCTTCTTCTGCCGAAGCCGGGGACAATGCATCCATGCTTTTTGAGCAGAGACAGAGGCAGTATTTAAAAGGCAGATATGCCACAAAGACCATTGTTGACAATATGGGAAATGTAATAATCGATGAGGGAATGCAAATCGATGATGCAGCCATAGATGAAGCCAAGAATAAGGGTAAACTGATTGAACTGGTAATGAATAACAGAGCTTGAGGCAGAGACCCTTTAAAAAGTATAAAGTACAGAGTGCTTTATACTTTTTTAATAATATCGGCGACCACAAAAGAAAAGCATAATGGAGTTGTATTTCTGCGATGAAGACCCGTAATACACTGCTTGTTTTTTTACTAATAATTGTTCAAAGCGCACTTGCGATAATTGTCGGAGCAGTCGCACTGCTCGGTGCTTCCGAAAAATCTGTCCCTGCAGGCGTCCGTGTGGGTGACCTGCATGTCGGAGGCATGAGCTATTACGACGCTGCGGCTGCCATTGAAAAGAATTACGAGAACAAATTCAAGACTGCTTCCCTTCAGCTGCAGATTGAAAACGGCGAATCCTTCGAAATACCTTTTTCTTCAATTGATGCGGACGTGGACGGGAATGAAACGCTTCTGCCATTAAGAAAGCAAAAAGGAATAAAGGATACCCTGGTTCTCTTCCAAAACTATTTCGGTCATTACAGGCCGTCACTCCAGCCGGCCGTCAGGTTCAACGAGGGAAAACTCCGTGAATCGCTGCTTGAGATATCCGAGCGTATCAGAATCGAGCCGGTGAATGCGGAGATTACCTATCAGGCGGGAATTATTGAAAAAAAAGCGGAAACCGACGGGTTAGAGCTAAATATCGCCAATTCTGTTGAAGTCATAAGACAGCAGCTTTCCGCTAATCCGTTGGGAACGGTGCTGCTGAGCTGTGCAAAAAATTTCGAACTGCAGTCGGTAGTGCCGGAGATCAGACTTAAAGACTATGATGATATTCAACAGGTTCTTGCCGAATATACCACCGATATTATAGACACAGAACTGTCAGACAGTATACGGCTTGCCGTAGACGCCATCAATGGCGTTGTTTTGCCTGCGGCCGGCAATGCAGAGACTCCCCAGGTATTTTCCTTTGTTGAATGGCTGAAAAAAGAGGATGCCGGTTTTGAAAATGATAACGAAGGCTATGATCAGGTGGCCTCGACGCTGTATGCCACTCTCTTGATGGCTGGAATACCGTCTGATTCCATCACAAGACTGCCCCACAAGCTTTCAGTGGACTATATAGAACCGGGTCTGGATGCGTGGATTTCGGGCAATGCCGGTGATCTCCGATTTACAAATACCTTCAGTCACAAAGTCGCAGTATTTGCCCAGATGGACGAAAACACCGTCAGAGTTGTCCTGGCCGGAAGCATGAGTGATAAAAAGGAAAAACTCCAGTTAAAAACCGAAATCGTCCAGCGGTTTGCACCGCCTGTCTACAATGTGGAAAATAAAAGCCTGAAGCCTGGTGAGAGTGTTGTGCTGAACCCCGGGAAAGAGGGGCTGATGGTAAGTGTCTTCAGAAACGGAGAGCTGCTGAGTACAGACAAATACGAGGCTGAAAAGAAAATTGTCCAGGTCGGGCCGGGCGCCGGGAGCAATCAAGACGAAAAGTAAGCCTAAAAATACTGCTTTAACACTTCCAATGCGTTATACTCTATAACTTTCTCACCGTATTCGTTGAGGTAGCCCTCATAAAAGTTTACATTGGTGATTTTTGTTCCATATTCGTTCAGCACCAATTCGAACATTCTGGAGTTGGCAGCTGCAAGACCACTTCTGCTAAGCGTCAGATAATAGGTATCCCTGTACCGGTATAAGGTGGTTTCACCCTCATACAGGTCTGTCAGCTTTCCAGCCAGGCTGCAAACATCATCTATGCTTCTGAACGAGTAGACAAACAAAGCGGCACTGACCTTGCGGCTTTTTTTCTTGACGCGAAGATCACTTTTCTTCAATCTGCTCTTGATGTATTTTTGTATGGATTCGAAGTCACCATCCTCGTCAACCTTAGTGATGGTGATAACAAAACCGTCATTGGCATCCGGAACCGGTTCGATGATCAACTGTGAATCGGACAGGCTGAAGCCAAGCTGCTCCTCCGCCTGCTCCATCATATCCCAGAAGAATTCTTGAGCTGCCGGACTATTGTAATTGAAGGCATTGAAATCTATATTTTTTTCTTCCAGATCGTTAAGTGATATCGTGACTCGAATGATATTGTCACTGATTTTTTCAATTTTCATAATTTCTCCATAACTGTTTAACTGTGCATATCAATATAGCCTGCTTTTATTTCTATCTATATTATACTTCTTTATGCTAAAAAAGAGAAGCATATTTATTTTTCCAGGGTTATTTTGGTCTCCGGACGTACAGCACCACAGACAGCAGTACAAAATAAGCGATGAGGCCAGCCATGGTATAGAGGTACATGACCGGATTTTTCGTGACGAATCCAACTACGGGGACATTCAGCAGCAGCATGAGCGGGAAGCCTACAAAGAGACCTGCACCGCTTCCAAGCACAAGGTTTTTCGTAGCGGAGGATTCCAGATTGGGGTCGATTTCTTTGACCAGAGCCAGTCCGGTTGATACGACACCGGTGAGGTTTCCATAAAGTGCCAGCATGTTTTCAAG
Organism: Bacillota bacterium; assembly: GCA_023435805.1. GTDB lineage: Bacteria > Bacillota > Clostridia > Acetivibrionales > DTU013 > JAEZMC01. The sequence continues at coordinate 2,840 of JAEZMC010000010.1, forward strand.
TACATCCTTCGTGTAAACACGCTTGCACACAAATACGACATATGCTGTTGTGACAATGCCTCCGAGCAGGCCAATCACAAGTGTGGGAACGAGATACTGCTTCAGGATGGATATGGAGATGGCCGCGATGGAAGCTGTGATCATAAAATCAAAAGCTCCGCCGGATATCCGTTCCAGCAGGAAGTTGCTTGTATATTCACGCACAATGACCTTTTTCTTTCTGAGGAAATCGTATATAAATCGGAACAAAATGGCCAGCAGGGTTGCTACGATGAAGCTGAAACCCCACAGCATGGTAGACAGGGTATTCCCAAAGGTTCCAAATTGGCCAAGGAAGGAGGACAACCCCCGCAGGACCAGGTAAGTTGCCAGATAGATGATGCCGATTGTAAACAGTTGTATGGTAAAGCCATCCACTGATTCGGCATCCCCCACATCTTCCTTTTGTATTTCCTGCTTGGGAGCTGCTGCATCTGTTTCAGCCGTCATATGGGAAGGCGCAGTCTTGTTTCTTCTTATAAGATAATTCATCAGCGGTATCCCGCCGATGCATGCCCACAGAAGCCCCATTGCCGCCACGGACAGGCCGATGTTTCCGCCATTGAGAAAGCCGAGGGATTCCCACTGTTTTCCTATGGAGTAAGCCTGGCCCGCGCCCTGGCCATAGCCCAGCGGGAGAAGCATCCCGAAAACGGGAAACAGATCCGGCAAAAAGGTATAGGCTAAAAAGAGAGACAGGCCAAATCCGAGTATACCTTGCAGAACATAGCCGTTTACAATAATAATGCCGGTATTGAAGATATCTCTGCTCTTGGTCGTGTTTCTGTCTTTAAGAGCAAGAGCTATAAAGCCTACGGACATCAGGTGGTATATAATCGTACCCAAATGGTCCGAACTGAAATTCACCAGCTTTAAAAACTGAGGGCCGAGAAGCAAACCGATAAATCCCGCAATAATTGCGTTCGGGATAAAAAACCGCTCAAAGAATTTAAAGCTTCTTTTCAGGTAGGTTGCCAGCCCTAAAAATAATGATATAACCAATATGTCCCAGATGTATGACCAACCCTCGCTCATATGGAATCCTCCGTTAAAAAAATAGTATCTCTTTTTATTTTTGCAACTTTTTTACCATTTCAATCGCCTTTACCCATTTATAGGCGCAAAGCAGTCCGTTTTTGGCACTGAACCTGTATATGTCCTTCTGGTAGATAAATTCCAGCTGATTGTTGAATTGTATGTTCTCACCCGACATGTCCGAGGTGTAAAAGCAACGGATCTGTCCGTCCTGGCGGTATTCCAGTCTGTCGTGATACAGGACGGCCATACCGTCTGCTGCCAGCATTTGAAGAGAACCGCTGTCATGTGCGGTTTTCAATACGATATTCTTCTCTTCCAGAAGCGGAAGGCCGCTGTCCCGGGCCACCTGTCCGGCGATATAAGCCTCAAGCTGTTCCAGCTGCCAGTTGTTCCAATCGCTCGGGTTATCAAAATGCAATTTCTCCCCACCGGCCTCAAAGAAACCAAAGGGATTGTAAATGACCTCATAGCCGCAGTTGCAGCAGCAGAATCTGTCGTCCTCGGACCGGAGCGAATCCATCATCCCGCAATCCGGGCAGTAAAACAGAAAAAGCTCCAGCTTCTCTGCCAGTTTCTGTCCTTTGTAACGATGCATGTGCCTTCGCTGATAATCGTACTCGTCATGTGCCAGACTATCTGTTATTCTGCTGAAGATTGCATCCACCGGCATATCTTTGATTTCCTCCGGTGAGAGTATCAATGAAAGACTCATGGATAGAGCCCCTTTTCTTGTGGAATCGGCCCATCTTGGCATTGAAAGGCAAGCGCCCCTGAAAAGCACGGATATAACCGGAATGCCCATCGATTTGATCAGCTTTGCTGTGGGCTGAAGCAGCGGTAGCGTTTTACCATCCCAATTCCGCCGCCCCTCAGGGAAAATACCAACTATACCCTTGTTCTTCACTACTCCGATGATCGCACGAATGGATAACGGGTCCGACACGAGTTTTGTTTTAGGGATGGCGCCGACCAGCTTAAGGAGCGATTTTAATACAGGGTTCCTGAAATAAGCGTCCGATGTAAGAAAGTATACCGGCTCCGGTATGCACATGGACAGCAGAAACGGGTCCCAGAAATTTGTATGGTTCGCAAGGACAATATAAGGAGGTTTGATCCCACGTATTTGTTCGTTGTCAATTGTATAGTTGAATAGGAGCTTCATATAGCTTCCGACTGTAAACCTGAGAAATTTGTTAAACCACCTGCCAGCCCTGTAT
>JAEZMC010000060.1 GCA_023435805.1 Bacillota bacterium
GGTATATACCACCCCAGGATAAACCGATTCCGAATCCGCACATAAACAGCTTGATCGGCCCGCTCGACTCCCCGTTGCCCAGGGCATCGACCAGTGTCAGCGGAATGGATTCTCCGCTTGTGTTTCCGTATCTGTCAATGGATATCGGAACTTTCTCCATGGGCAGGTTCATTTTTTTCGCCAGATGCTTCAGTATGAACAGGTTGGCCTGGTGAAACACAAACATGTCCACTTCGTTCACGTCAATATCATACTGGGACATAAAGCTTTTGATCGTCCTGGGAACGTCCGTTATGGTAAACGAGAAGACTGCCGACCCATTCATGGCCAGTTCATATTCCGACGAATCCGCATTTGTCCTGCTCCTGCTCCGCGCATGCCCGGCGGGTACAATAATATGCTTGAAGCCGCTGCCTTTGGTTTTTAAAAAGTATTTTATATTTTTCCCTTCCGACCTTTCCAGTGCAGTCGCCGTTCCTCCGTCGCCGAATATCATTGCAGTGGCGCTGTCGTTCTGATTGATCCCGAAATTGCTGGTATCACCCACCAAAAGCAGCACCCTGTTCAGGTCCTGCGTAGAAAGCATCGTGGCCGCAAGCCATATTCCGTAAACATATGCCGAGCACCCCAGGTTTACATCAAAGGCGATGCAATCCTCGCTGAGCCCCAGACGGTGCTGCAGAACACAGGCGCTTGCCGGCACCGCATAATCAGGCGTCTGGGTAATAAGAATCAAGGCATCGACGGATGCCGCCTCCCAGTTCAATTTTGCCATCAGTTTGGTGGCGGCGGCATAGCACAGATCCGAAGTACACTGCTGATCCAGGGCCACATACCTGGTCTTGACGCCTGTCATACCGACAAATTTCCGGACGCCTTCCTCCCCGAATATCTCATTGTAATCCTCACTTTTTACAAGGTGGTCGGGCACGGCGCATGCTATCCCTTTAATCTCCACGTTGTTTAATATTCCTGTTGCCAAAAACCTCACCTCATTCCATCTTGTCAGTAATGTCTTTTATTGTTTTAAATCCTTTGACTGCTTCCGGCGTGACCTCCTTGCCGAAGTGGCTGTCAAACATGGCAATCACGGTAATGACAGCTATGGAATCCCACTCGCTGAGCTGGTCCAGCTCCGTTTCTTCATTCAGTGCATCCTGGTCAACGTCCAGTAAATCCTGCAGAATATTCAACTTTTCTTGAATGGTCATATGCAACTCTCCTTTTAGTCAGATTGAAACGTACCGGTACGATACTGTATCAGGGCGAACGCTTTACATAATAAAGTATGCTGCCCCCGGATAATGTGTGAAATGTTCGATCATAACTTCCCTTTCGGCTTTGCATACTTCCTATTGCAGCTGTCAAGCTCAAGAATCGGGCATCCGAAAAGGACAAGCCCGGCAGATATACGGATATCATCAAACACTTCAGCGGCTTCAGCGGCAGTTCCAAGTGCTCCGGATCAATTGACATAATCAATCACATATTTGTCACAACTGCAATCCTCAGCCCATACTATAGGATTACAAAGCTTGCTCCGATGATATGTCCGCATAAGGTTCATTTGCATTGAAAGCTGGTTATAGCTGTTTATAGCTGTATATAAAGGAGAGGCACCATGATCACAAAAACAAATTTTCATGTGAAATATACTGAAATCGACTCATTGGGTATTGTCCATCATTCCAATTACCCGAAATGGTTTGAGGCAGGAAAAATTCATTTTTTAAGAAATGCGGGCCTGGGAACCCACAAGCTTAACGAACTGGGTTTTTTCCTCCCGCTTACTGAAATGGTATGTAACTTCAAAAAGCCTGCCAGGTTTGGTGATGAAATTACAATCATCACAAGCCTGGTATACCTGTCCTATGTAAAGGCAAAATTCCGCTACGTGGTCTTCGGCAAATCGACGGGGAAAATGCTCGCGACCGGCACCACCACGCATGTATGGACCAACAAAAGGCTTGAGCCCCTCAATATCGAAAAGTCGGCCCCGGCAGTTTACAAACAGCTCAAGCAGCTGGTCGAGCCCGGAGAAACGTCTCCGGAATAACCGTCCGGCCTGCAGAATCACATCTTGTACAAATACCACTTGCAGGTACCCACTTCATATTTCAACTCATATACCTTTTCCATCCCGTCGATCTCGCTTTGACACCGGAAAATCATCATACGGTTTCCGGCCAGCTTCTCCTCATTCCTTTCGGAAATGCGGCCGATCCTGATCGTAACCGCTTCATTGCCCTCGCCTTTTATCTGAAATTTTACCGGTGTCAGCATGCCGTTTTCCGCAAACCATGCGATCATTTTTATTTCACTCATATAAACCTTCATGATACCCACCCTTAAAGAATACTTGTCATCATTGGGAACTCCTCCACTATGCCGCCCTGAAGCGGCGCAAGCCTTGAATGCAGAAAGCCTGCACGGAATACGCTGCAGCTTCCGTATTTCATCCTGATTCCGTCCACCGCCCTGTCAACCATACGCTGCCGTTCAAAACTGTCTTCCAGCAGGGAAAGCTGGACAAAATCATTCCCGCAAAGCTCCGATACCCTTACGCCAAGGTGTCTGACCGGCTCACCCCTCCAGGCCTCGTCAAACAGCCTGCAGGCTGCCTGGTATATGGCGTTGGTACAATCCGTCGGCACAAAGAATTTACGCTGGTGTGAATAGGATCTTAATTCATTTGTTTTAATGGATACCTGGACCAGCCTGCAGCAAAAGCTGCCCTGCCGGAGCCGCATCCCGACCGTTTCCACCAGCGAAAGCAATACCTTGTGCGCCGTCTCCGCGTCCTCAACATCAAAATGGATCGTACAGCTGTTTCCGATGCCCTTTACGTACGGAATCGCGCCGTCGGGCTTTACCGGGGAATCCTCAATTCCGTTGGCATAGTTCCAGAGCACTTCCCCCCAGCTTTTAAAAACATATTTGAGAAACGCCAATTCTGTCCGGGCAAGGTCGCCGATCGTATATATCCCCATTTTCATCAGCTTGGCCTCCGTTGCCCGGCCGACCATGTACAAATCCCGGACATCAAGCGTCCACATTTTCACCGGTATTTCATCTGCAAACAAGGTTGTCACCGCATCCGGTTTTTTCAAGTCTGAAGCCATTTTTGCCAGCAGCTTGTTGGAAGCGATCCCGATGGAAACGGTAAAACCCAGCTCCTTTTTGATCCTGTCCTTTATAGCATGGGCCGCTTCAGCCGGATCTCCCAGAAACCGCTCCATTCCCGTGTAATCAACGAATACCTCATCAATGGAGAAAACCTGGAGTGTATCGGAAAAGTCCTTTACGATTTCCACCATGGCAGCATTGCATTTCATGTACACATAGTATTCAGGCGGAATGACCAGCAGCCCCGGGCATTTCTGCCTTGCCGCGACAATCGGTTCTCCCGTTTGAATTCCGTACTTTTTGGCCGGGATGCTTTTTGCCAGTACAATACCATGGCGCGTCGCCTGATTGCCGCCCACTACAGCCGGAATTTCCCTGTAATCCACCGCTGCGCCGTGCTGCAAGGCGTGCACCGCTGACCAGGACAAAAAAGCGCTGTTGGCGTCGATATGAAAAATAGTCCGTTCAGCCATCGTATTCCACCTCGTTACATATCATTATAATACCGAACACCTGTTCGTGTAAATGTCAATTTTTCGCATTCTTCTTTAAATTGAATCTTCATTCACTTACACTGTCCCGGTTTCATATCCGTTATTATGTTAATAAATTCCTGAAAACAGTACCCGATTATGCGTTATGTAAATATATTACATTAAGTGTGCTGCCGTCCGTCGGCAGCAGGCGGTTCTAAAGCCGCCCGCTGTTGTCTCCCGGATGAATCACATCTGGAATTGGAAGCCGCGCTATATAGGAGGTAGAAATATGGAATACTGGAATCCGGCATGCGAATGCATGTCGAGAAACGAAATGGCCGCAATGCAATCGGAAAGACTGATTAACACCATCCGGAGGGTTTACTGCAATGTCCCGCTTTACCATGACAGGATGCGGGAGGCAGGCATTGAACCGGATGACATAAAATCCATCGAGGATTTGCATAAGCTGCCTTTCACGTACAAGCAGGATTTGAGGGACACCTATCCATTCGGTATGTTTGCAGCTCCTTTAAGTGATATCGCAAGAATACATGCGTCCTCGGGAACAACAGGAAAACAGACGGTTGTGGGATATACCGGCAGAGATCTGGAGACCTGGGCGGAAGTCGTGGCAAGATCGCTGTACAGCGCAGGTGCCGGCAAAGATTCCGTCGTGCAGGTTGCTTACGGATACGGCTTGTTTACGGGCGGGCTCGGACTCCACTACGGCGCCGAAAGAATAGGCGCCTCCGTCATACCGATTTCGGGAGGAAACACCAAGCGGCAGCTGCAGATCATGAAGGACCTGGGAACAACGGTTCTGGCATGCACTCCGTCCTATGCGCTCTATCTGGCGGAAGAAATGGCGGAGCTGGGAATCGCCAGGAGCGAGCTGAAGCTCAAGGCCGGTATTTTCGGTGCCGAACCATGGACGGAAAACATGAGGAAGGAAATAGAGGAACGTTTAGGTATCATGGCGATCGACATATACGGGCTCAGCGAAGTAATGGGACCCGGCGTGTCGATAGAGTGCCCCTGCAGGTGCGGTTTGCACATACAGGAGGATCATTTCCTGCCTGAAATCATCAATCCTGAAACAGAGGAGGTCCTGCCCCCCGGCGCAAGCGGAGAGCTTGTTTTCACGACCATTACCAAGGAAGGCCTGCCGCTGGTCAGGTACCGGACACATGACATTTCCTCGCTGAGCTATGAAAAGTGTGAATGCGGAAGAACGCTTGCCAGGATGAGCAAGGTTTCGGGAAGAAGCGACGACATGCTCATCATCAGAGGTGTCAATGTCTTCCCGTCTCAAGTTGAAAGCGTACTGCTCAAAACGGGAGAAACCTCGCCCCACTATCTCCTGATCGTTGACAGGGCGGATAACCTGGATATACTGGAAATATGGGTGGAAGTATCCCAGACAATGTTTTCAGATAAGGTTAAAAAAATTGAAGACCTCGAATCGAAAATCAGAAAAGAAGTGGAAAGCACACTGGGAATCACTGCAAAGGTCCGGCTGGTGGAACCCAAAACGATCGAAAGAAGTGAAGGAAAAGCAAAAAGAGTCATTGACAGGCGAAAGTTTTAAGGCTCTGATCTCTCGCATTTGGTCCGATTTGCCGCGCAAATGACCTGCAAAAAGGGGATGAATACTACCGAATTCCGGTTATTCATCCCCTTCCTTATTTATCGGCCGTCATCCAATCCGGCTTTCGGTGCGCATCCTTTTATCAGCTCATCCTTGATTTTGTCAAGCAGCTTTTCAATATACCGTCTGCGGATTGATCCCTTGTAATAACCGGCTGAAAGCGTCAATACGCCGTTGTAGCCGGAGGCTACAAGCAGGAGTCCGGGATTCCGCACCACCGGCGGGATAATGTAGCATTCCGTGGCAGTATGACCGCCGAATTTTAGAAGGGACTTCGAAATCAGGCCTATATTGGACAGCCCCGGCGAGCAGTAATAGCAATACCGGGATGTCTTTTCGGAAATACGTGACATCAGCTTGAAATGGGAAAGTGATTTGTGGATATTGATCTTTTCCATACGCTCTGCACCTGTAACACTTTGATATCCGGGATTCCGGCTTTTTTTGCGATTCATCGAAGCGGCGACTCTGGACAAAGTTCCTTCAAAAGACTCACCATGCAGTCTGGGGATCCGTAAAACAACCCCTCCCGAAAAATTCCGTATGGCGTCAGCCTTGCTGCCGGGAAGATAACGGCGCAAATCCACTGTTACACCGATATCCATCGGAATACCGTACGGGGCACAGGTCAGTTTATACATCGCCCTGTAAAATGCTGCAAGAATCAAATCATTGATGGTTGCCCCACGTTCCTTCCCGTATTTCGACATGACATCCAGGCACCCCTGGGGCAGCCTGCAAATCACAATAGGAGTAATGTCCGCCTGCCCGCTCGATTTCCATGGGAATGCCCAGATGGATTTCGGAGACTCCACGAGGGAATTGTCCAGCAGCGGATTCTTTATCCCCAGCGTTTTCAACGCCTTTTCATGGTCCTTCCGGCTGCGTATGCTGGGCTTTGGCACGTAATCGCCATTTTCGCCGTCGATACAGGAATAAATATGGGACAGCAGATGGATATATTCCTTTATAC
>JAEZMC010000064.1 GCA_023435805.1 Bacillota bacterium
CCCTACAGCGAGCCATATAAGCTGCTTTTGACCCAAAGCAGCGTCCAGGCGGTAGATCATGACCATACCGATGCTAAACTGCATGGATACGATGAGAAAAACGTATTCGTCCCCCATACCCCGTCTGACAATAAAAAAATAGGACGTGCAGATCATTGCCATAACCAGCAGGCAGGTGAGCAGCGCAATGCGGTCATAAGGCTGCCTGTAAAGGTATAATACGGCATAAGCCGCTATATTGGCTGCAATCACCAGATTTATAGGTCTTTTATACGTCAATGCGCCAAACACTTTTACACCTCATCCGGTACTTTTATAAAGAGAAACTCTATATTTCCCATCTTGATCTTGTCGCCATCCGACAATGCAATGACTTCTTCGTTTTTCAACCGGTTTCCGTTAACAAAAGTTCCGTTTCTGCTTTTTAAATCCTCAAGAAAGACCTTGCCATCCTTTACGGTAAATTGGGCATGCCTTTTGGAAAGGAAGGGGTCGCCCAGAACGATCCCGTTCCGGTCTTCCCGACCAATGGAAAGGCTCCGGTCCAGTGTATATGCCTCATCTATTTTAAAGCTGAGGTTTTCTCTCCGGTTCAACAGCTTCAAATAGGAATGCTTCCCTTTGGAATGTGTTTTCTTTCTGCTCATGGATTTGATGTCAAGATAGATCAGACGCATGATCCCGAATATAAAAAGATATACGATTAAAACAAAAAAATATTTTACAATAAGCGAAATCTGATCAAACATACTGCTCACCCATGATCCCAATCAAAATAAATTAGCTGTTGTTTATAGGCTCATATATATATTGGATACATTCTATCCGCTGACATGCCTTTATTATACGCTGTTCCGGCAGGGCTGGCAACGCCGTCAGGCATTGATGAGATCGCAAAGCCTTAGAATATCGGCCTCGCAGGTTTGTTTCAGACTTCTGTTGTAAATGACGCTGGCAGGATGGTACAGGGGAAATAATACATATTCCCGCTCTCCGATCCTTTGCCGAACTGCTTGCCCGTGCATCTCGCCGATATTGACGGAAAACTCTCCGGTAACCGCGCGCAGCGGTACATTCCCCAAAGTAACGATGTATTCCGGGCAAATTACTTCAATCTCCCTGATCAGATACGGTCTGCTGGACAGGATCTCGTCGCGGGTGGCGGGTCTGTTTGAAAGCCTGCCCGTTTTCGGACTCACTTTGGACAGCCGGTATTTTATTGCATTGGTAATATATATGGCTTCTCTCTCAATCTTTGCAAGCTCCAGGAAAGCATCCAGATATTTGCCCGCCGCACCGGAAAAAGGACGTGCAAGCCGGACCTCTTCACGGCCCGGCGCTTCTCCTACCAGCAGAAGCTTCGGCGACCCGCTTCCGCAGCCGAACACAAACTCATTTCCCGCAAACCTGCAGGCATAATCCTTGTATAATAACTCAAGCATCTCCGTTTTTGTCATGTCTCCCCCTGAAGTTCATCCAGCTTCAGCTTCACCCTTTTGATATCTTCGAACATCAATTCCTTTTTGGACGGATCCCTCAGCAATGCCGCCGGATGAAAAGTGGGCATGATCCAGTAGCCTTTTCGTTCGATCCATTTTCCCCTTATCTGAGTAATCCTGGCATTCCTGTCGATGACATATTTCATTGCAGTGGCGCCGAGACAGACGATAATCCGGGGCCTGATCAGCGCAACCTGGTTCCTCAGCAACGGAAGGCAGCTTTCCGCTTCGTCCTCCGTCGGTGTCCTGTTGTCGGGCGGACGGCATTTTACTACATTGCATATATAGTACTGATCTTCCCTGAACATCAGTGCCGAAAGCAGCATATCCAGCAGCTGCCCGGCCGCCCCGACAAATGGCCTGCCCTGCCTGTCCTCCTGCTCACCGGGCCCTTCCCCGATGAACACCAGCGGCGCAATCCTGGAACCCCGCTCTATAACAATGTTTGTCCTGGTCTGGCCAAGACCGCATTGCATACAGTCGGAACATCTTTTCTCCAACTCTTCCCAACCCAGCATGAATCTTTGTTCCCCCTATACCGGCAACCTGTAATAGTCATATGCTGTAATGATCTCAAAGCCGCAGGACTTATACAGTGAAAGCGCCGTTTCGTTGACACAATCCACCTCCAGCGAAACCTTTGCAGGTCTGCGCGCAAGCGCCGTATTTACGGCTTTCCCCAGCGTTGCTCTTCCGTACCCCTTGCCCCGGTATTCCGGTTTTATTCCGAAGCCGAAAATCATAATCTCGTTCTTTTCCTTATATAGCTTGAACATACCGATCTCTTTTCCGTCAAGCACGGCTATATATAATTCGTCAGAGTCAAGCAAGCTGTTCTCTTTATAAAAAGTTTTCGACTCTTCCACCGGGATGCCGAAGCATATCGAATCAAGTTCAGCCAGCATGTCAAAATCCGAAGGCTCCGCTCTCCTGACGTCAACCGGGTATTTCAGGTCAACGGGCGGCATATCGCCGGGCAACTCCATCCGGTATTCGGAATGGTCGCAGGCGGAACCGGTCTGCTTTACAAAAGCCGTTCCTGATGTGGAGTTCCGGTCGTAAAAAAACAGCAGGCTTTTTACATCCCTTTTCCTGCACTCTGCCGCAGCCCTATCCAGCAGCGCGGAAAATACGCCGCTGCGTCTGTACGAGGGATGCACCATTCCGCTGACTTCCATCTCCGCCCGGCCGAAGCCATACAAGGCCAGAAACCCGATCAAACGGCCGGTGCTGTCATGGCAGAGGAAATCATTGGTCTCATCTGGCTTTCGTTCACGCAGCATACCCCAGTTCAGCCTCAGCCGCAGTCCTTCAAACGAATTGCAGCTGCTCTCCAGTTCCTTTATTGCGGCAAGGTCGCTGTCATTCAGCTGCTGCCTTGCCGATATGCTAAATTGCTTTCCCATGTTTTATTTCGTCTCCATATGCTCTATGCCTTCAAATGCCGATTTCGCTTCCGGTTTTGCCTCCCCGTGCTTCACAAGCATCATGAAGAAAAATGCAACTACCATTGATATGCTTGAATACTTAAACAGCAGCCCGTCCCCGAAAATGTCCTTCAGGAAGCCGAATAAAATCGGGCTCACAATTGCGGCCATCATTGAGAAAAAGTAATAGTATCCGGTAAATTTGCCAATGCCCTTGTTAGAAGTCATTTCAACCACCATGGGGTAGGAATTGATGTTGATGAGCGCCCAGCTGATACCGCCGATTGCAAGCAGCAGGTACATGATGCGGTTGTCATGAATGAAGTTCATTGTGAGAAAGGTCAGGAACAAAACAGTGATACCGATCAATATCGTGCGCTTCCTCCCGATCCTGGTGGCGATAAACCCTGACGGTATGGAAAACAGAACCAGGAAGCCGGAAAAGATCGCCAGCATAAAGGAAGACTGGCTCTTGTCTATCCCCAGCACTTCTTTTCCGTAGGTCGAAAAGAAGGTTTCAACTGCATTGTAGCCGGTAAACCAGAAGAATATGGCCAGCAGCAGGAAAATCAGGCTGATCGTCCTGCCCTTTTCATACACGGCACTGCCTGCTGTATTGGTCTCATGCTCATCTTTTTCAATTTCCTTCGGTTCATGCACCAGCAAATACATCAGAATGATGGTCACGAGCATGATAAAGGCTCCCACCGCGAAGGGATAAAAATCATTCTTCTTAAACAGGAAGCCACCGATCAGGAATGCAATAACAGCGCCGACTCCGCCCATAAAGTTGATGATGCCGTTTGCCTTGCTGCGAAGAGGTCTTGGAGTGAAATCAGGCATCAATGCCACTGTTGGAGACCTGTAGATACTCATGAAAAAATTCATGGCAATCACCGTAATCATTAAAGTAAGCAGGGTCGATTTTGCAACCGGAATCAAAATAAAGGCCAGGGCGGAGAGCGGGATTCCCACCAGAAGATAGGGCATCCTCCGTCCGTACCTCGTATTGGTACGATCGCTTAACACCCCGAAAATCGGTAAAAACACCAGTGCAAAGATATTGTCGATGGTCATCACCGAGCCGACGGCAACACCGGATAATCCCAGCTCATCCAGGAAAAGCGGCATGGCTACATTATACAGGCCCCAAACGATACTCACCGTAAAAAAACCCAGACCGATGATAAATGTTTTCTTATAATCCAGTCTCATATTCAGCCTCCCATTTCTCCGATTATGCTCAGCGCAATATCCGGGACGTTGGTAATGATTCCGTCCACACCGGCGGCCGCCATTGCTTTGATGTACTCCGGCTGATCCACTGTAAAAGGATTGGCCATAATCCCGTTGAGCTTACAGCCCTTCATCACTTCAGGCACGATGTTGTAAAACAGGGGGTGTATTGCGCAAGCCCCCAATGACCGCGCATACTGCCAGGGCTCGTAAAGCCCGGCCATGTAAAGTGGCGCCGTTTTGATTTCGGGGTTGAGCTTTCGTATTTCAACGAGGCTATAATGATTAAAGGAGGAAATAATGGTTCGGTTTGCAAGCTTGTACTGTGCGACCGCATCCGAAACGGCTTTTTCAATACCCGGGTAGAAAACGGGGCCATTTTTGATTTCAATATTCAGCAGTCCGTTCCAATCCCTTACGAGGTCTAGAACTTCTTCCAGCGTTGGTATTTTTTCACCTTTGAAATGTTCGGAGAACCAGGAACCGAAATCCAGATCCTTCAACTGCTGAAGGGTTTTATCCCGTATCAGCCCTTTTCCGTCGCTGGTTCTGTCTACCTGCTCATCATGTGTAACCACCAGATGACCGTCGGCGCTGAGATGCACATCCAGTTCAATACCTCCGGCGCCAAGCTCCAGTGCTCTGGTGAAGGCTGCCATGGTGTTTTCGGGCGCCTGTCTTGAGGCCCCCCTGTGGGCGATAATAATCGGCGTTTTGATCTTCATCCTCCCCTTTCAGTACAAGCTGCCGGTATGGGACGCTGCTCCGCGATGCTTTGGATCGTCCCGTCCATTTTGTGTCAAAAGGGAACGTTTCCAGGCTACAGCCTTTATCGGAACCGCCCCCTTTCCTATTATATCAAAATATAAGCACGGCACAAATAAGAATAGAAACAAATACGGAACTTGTTGCCAAGTTCCGTAAGAATGTTGTAATTTTATGTGATTGTGCATCCCAAGACATTGTCAGACTTTAAAGTTCAAGAATGAGTGTTTCCCATTCGCCAAGACGGTCAATGGTAACCGAATATCCTCCTTCACATTTAACCAGCTCCAGTTCTTTACCGTCCGTATAGCTGCGGCAGCTTTTTACGGAATCAATGTTCAATTTGATTTTCACATCCGCGATGGCATCTACCTGTTCTACGAACTCAAAAGTCCTCGGATACCGCGCTTCAAACGTATCCATCGTTCCACAGCAAACACCCATGCCGGGGTTGAAGTTTACAAGATGTATGATCAGCTTTCCGTCCTTTACAGCCGGTACGGTCTCAACATTGGTGGACGCTCCGCACACCACTTCGGGAACTCCGGCATGCAGCTGCAGAATATTCTGCGCCAATGTTTTCAGTTCAAGCTGATGATACCTGGCGAACTGTGAAAAAATATCCTGTGCAAAAAGGATGATCCGGCCTCTTCCGTACGGTATCGACAGCATGGCCGGATACTTCGTGGCCTCATACGGCGCAGGAAGATTATTGTGGAAAAAAACATCCTTTGTAGTTTGGCATATCGGATCAACAACTGAAGCAAAAATATGGTCCTGACTGCTGCATTGCAATTTTGCGTAGCGATTCCGCACCAACACAGGACGCTTTGCCAGGCCTTTCGAATAAATGCTGTCGTTCAGGCTGAAATAAGTAATCGTAAAATCACCCATTCCTTCAAAGCGGACGCCCAATCGTTCCAGCATATTGTTTTCAACGAGCCTGTGATCCTCAATCCCGTACAGCGCAGTCTCTCCTGCAGTAAGCAAAAGGCCGCCCTGTTCCGCATACTCCAGCAGCATCTGAAAATGCTCCTCCGACAGAACGGCAACCGTCGGAAGGAGAACGGCTCGATATTGCCTCAGCTTTTCCAGCGTAACATTTTCATCAAATACAAACTCCACGGGATACCTGCATTCACGCATCAGGCGGTAAGCCCCCGCTACGGTGGTGATAAACCTCTCGTCATTGTTCAGGTAGTAGTCTTTTGTTGCCTGAGAATGAAATACCGCGGTATGTTTGAGATAGTCCCCGCCGATTAGATCCGACCTCCGACGTATTTCCGAATAGATGCTTTTAATTGTTTCGCCGTACAGGTTTTCGTCTATCGAGCCGTCTGCAAAGGGCTCATCATCGATATTTACAATGGAACCGTTGGCTGCCGCCGTATAGCATTCCAATGCCAGTTGTACATCAGGCTTGCAGGTATAATCCCACGTCCCCGTGAAACGGCCTATCAGCGTTTCATACGGACGGCCTCCGGCCACACTTCTAAGCCATCTTGAAAAGAATCCGGGTGCGCTGAGACCTGTCCAGTCCGTATAGGCTTCGCCCGTGACATAATCGGCATTTGCCAGTGAACCGATTGCACGGCTGCCCATGGTACACCACGAATAGGGATAACCCCAGTAATTGTTCGAATTTACGCTTTCAGGCAGTATCCTGCGTATCATGCCATAGGCTTCACGGTAAAACTCCTCGATGTAATTGTACCTGAACTCGGTAAATCTTGCATATTCAGGGGTGTTTGGTTTCATATCGTCCGGCAGCGGTATACCGTATTCTTTTTCAAATCTTTTTCTGCAATCAGGGCAGTAGCACCTGTTTCTGCCGATGATCGTCATATCGATCCAGAAGCCGTCCGGGCGCAGTCCGGAGGCGATCTCCTCAAGCTGCTCCATTACAAGATCCCTGTACGGGCTGTTGATGCATAAGGTTTTCCATCTGAACTCGTCATCACTGGCTCTGGCTCCATCCGGGCCCATCACAAGCCATTCCGGATGTTCGGCGGCAGCGGCTTCATCCCAGCATACCGAATAATAGGCATACACCTTTATATCACGTTCATGGCAATGCCGCTGCAGTTCGCTGTAAAGCTCCAGATCTCCAAGCCCGGTATGTTTGCGCCCGCTTTTTACAGTCGAATAGAAATTGCCGAACTGGCATTTTGCAAATAGAACGATACTGTCTACTTCTGCTTCTGCAAATGCATCCGCAATTTTTTCAGGTTCAAAGCCTGTAGCCGTCTGCCTGTGTGGCCAGTCGGGAAAATGCATGTCAAAGAAAATTTTTCTGTTTCTCAGAACCGATTCCATACTTTGCTCCTTTTTATCATTGTATTCAAAGTTTTTCCGACCAGATCGAACATATCAAAGCGAAGAAATTCTCGTCCGGTACATACTCCGGTACGCTGTTTCCCGTTCCAAGCGCAAAGCCTTTGCACTCCGTATGCTCAAGCAGCTTTCTGGAACGGTCGAATACCTCCTGTTCCGAAGCCGATGCCATGAAGCCCATATCTACCCCTCCCATTATGGCAAGCTTCCCGGATAATTCCTCATAAGCCCGCTCTACCGGTACGATACTGTCCTCGTAGGAGTGACGCCCATCATATTTCATGTCATGTATAATGTCGTCAATGATACCTTTATAACACCCGCATGAGTGGAGTATCGCAGGCTTCCCTGCCATATGAGCGGCTTCCACTATCCTTTTATGCCAGGGGAAGACATATTTTCTCATCGTATCAGGAGAAAGCATTGTCTGGTGGCTAAACCCCCAATCATCATTGACAAGTATGGCACCGACCGTTTCATGCCGCACACAATTTTGAAAATATCGTACCAGCCGGCTCCCTAC
>JAEZMC010000143.1 GCA_023435805.1 Bacillota bacterium
GCTGTACCCCAGCAGGTAAATGATATTTGAAATCCACGGGAAAACGGACCCGACCAGTATGAGCCATATCTGTTTTCGGATCAATACCGGTGCGCTGCGCAGGGAACGGATCATTTGCTGCGTACCGACCACCATAACCAGGTAGCAGTAGGTGGCAAATGAGTATAACGCGGCGCCATGAACGTAAATTAAACGTACTCCGCCATTGACCTTATACGGTGTGACGGAGGACCATATCAAATGGTGATGATTGTTTGTGAAAACAAAAAGGACCATGATGACAGGTATGCCGAATAACAAGACCAGAATGCGCCTGTTCAGAAGATGATCCTTTTTTACGTAGGTTAATACGAACATCAACCACATCGGCATCACACTGCATATTCCGATATAGGATAACTGGGAACACAGTATCTTGAATCCAACATTACTCGAAGCCAGCTCAATTCCGTTTGTGATCGCCCAAAAGGATGCGGCGGCCATCATCCATTTAAAATAAATGGCGCAGGCATCGTTTTTCCCTTTTGTGGAGTAAAATATGCCGGAGAACAATATTGTACCGGAAATCAGCATAACAATTGACGGTATGTTCCAGCTCAAGTCCATATGACCCTCCAGATCCAGCCAGGGATATTATTTGCTGTATTCCTCCAGTATTTTCCTTAACCGTTCGATGAGCAGGTTCGGATTGACGGGTTTTACAATATACCCTTTCACACCGATGAGCTTTGCCTTTGTTACGTTGTCCCTGTCGGAATGCTGTGTCAGCATGACGATGGGAATATCTCTGAATCTTGTTACAGTGCGGATTTTATTGACGAGTTCGAATCCGTTTGCTTCATTTAAGGATAAATCCATCAGGATGATGTCTGCGAGTACGCCGTATTCGTCAATGCAATTGAACATGCCGAATTCGGTACCTGCTTCGCGTACCGTCAGGCCTTCCTTCTGAAGGATGACCCTGACCTCCCGTCTTATGGATGGCGAGTCATCCACAATAAGCACGGTTTTCCCATATAAGCTGAACATTATCGTATTGCTCCTTCTTACAGCCTGCAGTAGCTGATTATCTCTCCGGCTGCTTCTATTATATCATTCACAAGCATGTTGACAACTGGCCCGATCTCTTCCGTATTTTTATCCTTCAACCGGGCACCTAGTTCCATGGAGCGTTTATACACGGCAGCCACCATGTAACTGCTTGAAATACCTTTTATGTTATGAACGGTGCGGGACAGCCTGTCATACTCTCCGGCGGCGTACTGCAGCAGGAGCTTGTCCTTTTCCTCAAGGATCTCCTCGAGAAATCCCTGGTAAAGTTCCTTTACCGTCTCTTCATCGAGGCTGGTCTCTATTTTGAATTTTTCAAAATCAACCGCACCGTTTGTATTATTCATGCGTGCCTCCTGCAATTCACATGAACATTTTACCATGGCATCACAAATCATTAAAGCATAATATTTTAGAATTTGAACGTTGGTATGTCTGATTAGCCATCTGAGAGGTGTTTTACATTTTCATCCTGTTTTTAGGTGAAAGGCCGAACATTTTTTTAAATGCCCGGACAAAGCTGGAATAATCGTTGAATCCACATTGTTCACAGGCCTGCACAGCCGGAGTGCCGGCCTTGATAAGCATATCTGCCCTGAGCAGACGTTTTTGAACAATATAGTGATGGACGGAGTATCCGGTTTGCTGCTTGAATTTATGCATCAGATGGTACCGGTTCATGTAAAATCTGGCTGCAAGCGAGTCGATGGTCAGATCTCCGTTGATATTCTCATTGATAAAGTCCAGTATCTCGCGGATGCCCTCATCAAAAACAATGTCCCCGGTATCACATGCCCCTTCGGTTCCAAGCAGGTTTCGTGTCAGTATCACCAGTAACTGAAGAAAGATGGAGTTCCTGAGAATATCGGCACCAAATTCACTGCTTTTGCAGGCCTCCTCCAGCTTGAGCAGGATATGCCTCACTTCCTTGAGCATGCTGTCATCAATCCTCAGCAGGTTGCTTTTTTCCCCGGCAAGTCTGAAACAGGTGAAAAGGCTGCATTGAAGACTGTGTTTTTCTAGAAAGCCGGGATTGACCCAGATAACCATGCGCTCATACAAGGCTTCCGGGTCAATGATCGGCCTGTGCACCTCGCTGCTGCTTATGAATAAAATGTCCCACGGCTTCAGCCTGTATGCCTTGCCTTCAATCAGGTAGGTGACGCCGCCCGATAAGAAAATAATAATTTTGTTGAAATCGTGGTAATGGTATTCAAATTGCATGTTTTTCATATCCTTCAGGTGAAAAAATGCGAAATTTCCCTTCAAATATCCTTTGGGCTCGCTTAGCTCATTCCTGTCCATACTGCCCCCGCCTTTCTCGGTTTAGAGCATCTTTCCCGGTTGAAAACGGCTTTTCCGGGCATTACCGCATTTGACCGCTCCAATACAAGATTATGCTTCAGACACCGGAGGAATGATATCGGGAAATCCGCAGTTTTTGCAATAACTACAGCATGTTTCACAATAAATATTGCAAAAAGTTTGAATAGTATGGTATCAGAAGGAGGCTGCAGCAAATGAATATGATCAGGGAACATAACGCTCCTGCGTTTATGATAGTAAACGCAATCTTGTGGGGATCCTCCTACATATGGTCCAAGGTGCTCCTTGGATATCTCCCGTACTTTACCATTCTGTTCGTATTTTCACTGGGTGGGCTTTTAGCGCTCTCTGCTCTGTTTTTCCGGCGCATTCGTACCATTGATGCAAGGACTGCTGTGACCGGTCTGAGTATCGGCGTTTTTTCCATATTGAGCAATATTTTCTGCATGCTGGCACTGATGGGCACATCCAGTTCCAATACGGCCTTTATTGTACAGATGTCGGTTATGATCACTCCGCTGCTGATGTCGCTCCTCGAAAAAAAGCTTCCTGGCAGGCGGATGGTGTGCGGCGCTTTGGTGGCATTGGCCGGACTGCTGCTTTTAAACCTTGATTTCCGAAGCTTCATATTTAAACCTGGTGATCTGTTTGCGTTGGGAAATGCCGTGTTTTTCTCACTGTATCTTGTCGCACTGAAGCTTTATTCCGGCAGGACCGATCCCGTACAGTTCACTTTTATGCAGCATGTGACAAGCACGGG
>JAEZMC010000218.1 GCA_023435805.1 Bacillota bacterium
TGTCAAAGGTGAGAATATCGTCCGTAATAAAGGGACGGATGCGGGCATCCAGTTCAAGTGAATAGCTGCTCTGATCCAGACGGTAAATGCCGTTGAGCAATATAAAAGCTAAATCCTTCTGTTTGGCCGGAAGACTAAAATTCAAGCTGTTTGTATTGCCTCCGGCTATCAATCCAAGAGATAAAAGCTGCCTTGCGGCCGGATAGGACCAGTTGTCGTGTTTGACGTCGCGCACCCTTGTACTTGGAAGGTACATGTTCTGTTCAGCCAGCATGGCCCTGAATTCAACAAGCTTTTCGTGACTCTCCGCCAGAAATGCAGGTGTCTCATTTTTAACAAGGCAAAATACTGCAGCCGCCCCCGCCGCTTCACCGGCAGCGATCCCAGTACCAAGCGTGCCTGCGCTCGATGCGGCCAGGGAGGAATAGGAACTGAACGGCCCGGCCATCAGTAGATTGGTAACTTTTTCAGGCACAAGGCATCTGAGCGGAATGCCGTACCGAATGCCTTTACCGATGACGTAGGTACCGCTTTCAGTAAATTTTCCAGCCAGAACGGGATAAGAACCCATCGCTATCGTGTCATCCGGGAACCTGTTATCCAGAATATCGCTCACAGTGAGCGTATATTTTCCAATATAGTGCCTGGCTTCCGGTATATGAAGCTTTAAAGCAGCCCTCGAAAATGTCCAGTCGCTGAATTGGGTAAATTTTCTGGATATGTACAGTGCGAGGTTCTCCGCTTCATCAGCCGCCTTACCATAAGCTTCGCTCAATTCCGCTTCGTCCAGCACATTTACATTTGATATTTGAAGTCCTTTGAACTGAATACGCCGTTCCTCCGTTAAAAACAGGCTCAACCCATCCAGCCTCGTATTGATATACAGCGGTTCGTAATCCTTCAGACCCTGATAAAGCTTATCCCTGCTATTGATCAGCTTTTTTATCTCTGTAATGTTTTCTTTGCTGTCATTTTCAGTTGACATTTCAAAATTCAGACCGGTCGGCATGAAACGATGCGGAAGGTTCAAATCACCGGAGCCTGTGAAATAGGGAACCTTGCAGGCATCAAGCAAAGCGCCGCTGTCGGATGCGTCGATGTACATCCTTCCTGCAACAGCCGTTTCAGCTCCGTCGGAATATAGCTGCACGGATTCAATGTTGCTTCCTTTCACCATTACACCGGAGACAGTGGTATTATATAAAATACTCAGATTTTTCTCGGCTTTCAGTATTTTATTCATGGTTTCCAGATATTTGGTATCTGAAAAGCCCGATCCGAGCTTATTGTACATTTCCTCCAGAATGCCGCCGTTGAGCATTCTTTTGTCCGAATCCAGCGGCAGTTCAAGCTCGGGTAGCAAGCAACCGGTAACGGTACCGCCGACATCAGCACCTTCACTGATCAGCAGCGTTTGCGCGCCGAGACGCGCAGCCGATATTGCAGCCGATATCCCCTGCGGCTCCGCGCCGAATACGACCACATCATAATCGGCAGTGCCTCCGTCTGAAAGCAGTGCAGACCATTTGTGCTTCTGAGGTTCTTTTTTTGCATTATCGAAAATGGGCTTGAAGCCGAATTGATATACCAGAAAAAAAATAACTGCTGCAAGGACGAGCCTGAACACAAATTCCTTTTTCATAGTTTCTCCTCAAATAATACCAAAGTCAAGCCTTAAGCGATGCCGGACAGCGTGAATATTTGAGCTTGTCTACATATGTACGGTACGGATTTTCGTCTATGCCTGTTTGCAGCCGCTTAACCGCTTATGCTATATATCGGCCAAACCAAAGCTGATGCTTAGTGCTTCATTTACCCGCTCCATCAGCTCATCATCCAGGTGTCCGATTTTCTCCCGGAGTCTTTTTTTATCTATCGTCCGGATCTGTTGAAGCAGGATAACCGAGTCCTTTTGCAGTCCGTATTCCTGCGCGCTGATTTCTATATGGGTAGGCAGCTTTGCCTTGTTAATCTGCGACGTTATGGCTGCTGCAATCACGGTGGGACTGTATTTATTTCCTATGTCGTTCTGTACAATTAAAACCGGTCTCACTCCCCCTTGCTCGGAGCCAATTACCGGACTCAAATCGGCGTAATGGATGTCACCGCGTTTTATAATCACGTTTATTCCAACTCCCCAAGGCGTTCCTCATATTTTTGCTGTTGGTCACAGTCTGCATTTATGCACATCTCCGCCAGCCTGGTATTGATTTCGGCCATTTCCTGATAACCCTTTTTCATCCTGTCTCTCATTTGAATCTTTCTCTTTTCACGTATATATAATTTCATGGCTTCCCTGACAAACTCGCTCCTGTTTGTTTTTTCTACAGAAACGATGTGGTCGATTTCTTTTAACAAGTTATCGGGAAGGCTTATAAGTATTTTTCTCAGTTCCGCCAAAATAAAACCCCCATTTTCAACCAGTGAGATGTGCCCTTGACGAGAAGGCATAATCAGTCTTCACACCACAGCAGCGGGTTAAAACAGCGTGCTATTATTTTTGCTTTGCAGTGCTTAAAATATGCTTTCATAGTATATATATTATTATATATACTGATATATGTATGGTCAAATTAAAATTTTATTACCCGGAAAATTTCGGATAGGATGCCGGCCTATACTGTTTAAACAGCCTCTTCGGCTTAGATCAGATAATTCAAAATACTGCATATCCGACCGTCCTTCAGGTATACTCTGGGTATCCTTTTACCGATGATGCACACCACTTCATAGCTGATGGTTCCGAATCCGTCGGCCACCTCGTCCGCGCTGATACTCGCTCCACCCTGGCTGCCGAAAATAACGACCTCGTCACCAACATGCACTTCATGCTTCAGATCCGTCACATCAATCATACACTGATCCATGCAAATACGCCCTACAATCGGTGCAAATTCACCATTTACAAGCATCCGGCCCTTATTGGATAAAAGCCTTGTATATCCGTCAGCATAGCCAATCGGTATGGTAGCTATCCTGCTTTGCCTTGATGTGCGGAAGGTCCTGCCGTAGCTGATGCAGATATCCGGCTCCACGTCCTTAACCAGAATCACATTGGCTTTCAGCGTCATGGCAGGCTTCAGCCGGATCCTTTCCCTATCCACCTGCTGTGAAGGATACAGCCCGTAGAGAATGACACCCGGGCGCACAAGATTCAGATGCATTTCCGGGTACTGAATAATGCCGGCGCTGTTGCATACATGCTTTACCGGAATGTGGATCCCCACCCTGGCAAGCTCGGTGCACACACTCATAAAACGCTCGAATTGAAGCAGCGTATAATCTCTTTCAGTTTCATCCGCCGAGGCAAAGTGCGTGAACAACCCTTCAATAATCAAACCGGGCAGCTTGCTGATTTCCATGATGTTTTGCACCGCGCTGTATCCCGGCATGAAGCCTACTCGCGTCATACCGGTATCCACCTTTACATGGATCCTGACATTTCTGTCGAGCTTAACCGCTGCCTGTGACAGCGCCCGGGCAAGGTCATGGCTGAAAACCGTCTGGGTTACATTATGGGCTGCGATTTCCTCCGCCCTTGCTGGATCGGTATAACTGAGTACAAGAATGGGCACCTCTATCCCCATTTTCCGGATTTGTATGGCCTCATCCAGCATGGAAACGGCCAATTGCGTCACACCATTGTCCAGAAGAGTCCTGACAACCTCCAGAACACCGTGACCATAAGCGTCCGCCTTGACGACACCCATCATTTCAACCCGTTTACCCGTTATTTTCTTTATTTCCCGCACATTGTGGGCAATGGCGTCCAGGTCAATTTCCGCCCATGCCCTGTTCAATTTATATTCCATCGCTTCCTTACACCTTTCCAAGTCAGACTTCCGACAGCATATCCTTCATTACCTGCGGCAAATGCCTGATTACGTCACCTGCCAGCATACCGTGCATACCCGTTTCAAACGCAGCGGCATCTCCTGCAAGTCCATGCAGGTATACCCCTGCTACAGCGGCGTCATCCAAATCCATACCCTGGGCGGCAAGGCCTGCAATCATTCCCGCAAGCACATCGCCAGTACCGGCCGTTGCCATTCCCGCGTTTCCGGTGGGATTGATGTAAACACACCCGTCGGGCCATGCGATAACCGTCCTGCTTCCCTTTAACACAACAGTAA
>JAEZMC010000216.1 GCA_023435805.1 Bacillota bacterium
CTTACGGACAAGCGCAACAGGAAGATGCTATTTGCGGCTTCCGTACTGCTCGGCCAGATCCCATGCCTTATGACGGCCTTTGTTGCAAACTATGACCAATTTTTTATCATGCGTATACTGACGGGCATCGGCGTAGGCGTTTCCTTCCCTACGGTGTTTTCAATGCTGGGAGATATGTACGGTGAAAAACACCGCGCTACCGCTGTGACCTGGATGGTGTCGGTCATCGGCATAGGGCAGATCGTCGGCCAGGTGCTGGGGGGTTACCTTGGGCCGGATTTCGGCTGGAGGCTGCCGTTTTTGCTGACCGCGCTGCCGGGATTGATCGTGCTGCCGTTGTTCTGGATTTTCGTGCAGGAGCCCAAAAGGGGCGCTTCTGAAGAAACCATTGAAAAAATGCTACAGGAAGGCTATGTATATACAAGAACCATCAAGCTTTCAGATTACCTCCAGCTGGTCAAGGTGAAGACGAATATATTGCTTTTTGTTCAGGGGATCGTCGGAACCATTCCGTGGGGGGCTATACCGCTGTTTCTGGTCAAATTCCTGAATGAAAACCGGGGCTTTACGATACAGGAGGCTACCACTGTGTTTTTATTCTTCGGGGTAGGCACGACGGTAGGTACGATTTTCGGCGGCATATGGGGCGGAGCGCTCTTTAAAAGGAAGGCGGCCTACCTGCCCTTGCTTTGCGCAATAACCACCTTTGCGGGCACCTTCCTTGTTTTGCTGATTTTTGTCATAGACCTGGGCAAAAACATGCCGCTGACATTGGCTATCGGATTTGCGGCGTCCTTTGTGATTTCCATCACCAATCCGAATGTGAAAACGATGCTGCTGGATGTGAACGTTCCTGAAAACAGGGGAGCCATATTCTCTATTTTCAATCTGACCGATTCGGTCGGCATGGGCTTCGGCAAGTTTATTGGCGGTATATTGTCGGTTACCTTCGGTATGAGCGCAGCGCTGAGCATTTCATCGGCAATGTGGATACCGTGTGCGGTATTGCTGTTAATTCTGGCCTATGCATTTTTACCCGATATCCAAAAAATGCAGGCAAGGCTGAAAGTACAGGTGGAACGGGTCGAGAGCATACATTAAGAGACTGTCGGACGGCTTTATGAAGGCCTGTCGGTGAACAACCGGCAGGCTTTTTGCATACTATATCAGTGGACTTGGAAAAAATCCGGACATTCTTCAACGGTACTGTGGAATGTCCTCGTATCAATGCAGGATCAACCGATATCAGTAAAGGAAGATTGCATATGGCGAATGTATATATTTTCAATAACAATACGAATGACATGGAATATTATACACTGGCCGAGACGGATGCCATGCCCTACAATATCGGCAGGACGCTGACGGTTGGTGAATTCCGCGGAAGCTCTCTGGCCGGTACGCTCTGGTCGACCAGGCGTGCGATGGAAGCCTTCAACGTTACGCGAAACCTATGGGGACGCCCTATTTATGTAGGATATGCCTTCAAACGTATCTGGGAGGGCGGGCATGCCGCCATGTCACAGCATTATGCGGGAGTGGCCTTTGATACGGGCCAGAACCTCGACAATACCACAAGAAACCAGCTTCGGAGCACTGCAGAACAGTCGGGTGTCTGGACATATGTAGAACCGGCTTATCTGACCCCTACCTGGGTCCATATGGATGCACGCGCCACACCGCCCGCGTGTGCGGCAGGAGGATATCCGCTTGTACTGACAGGCAGCGTCGGAAATTATGTGCTTGTACTTCAGGATGCTTTAAATGCATTGGGCTATACAGGTTCGGGTTTGGACGGCTATTTTGGCAGCGGTACACGCAATGCGGTCATCAATTACCAGAGGGATAACGGCCTCGCACAGGATGGGATCGTCGGCTGCCTCACATGGGAGGCGCTTACCGAGGCTGCAGTGGGGATCGGCCGGACCGGGACGGTTATAAACCCTTAAGACAAGGCGGCGGGAGACAATAAAAGAGAACCCTCCCATTCAGGAAAGGGTTCCCGTATATGGCTTCCATTATGCTTTGTTGACAACAAAAGTTGGTGCATTCTTGGGAGATTTACCCTTGATGACATTATGGTAGTAATCATATGTCAGCGGCTCGCTATGGGCCAATATCCTTGCTTCCAGTGCATCTGCAAGGAATATGGTATGGGTTCCCGCATCCATCGATTCGATAATCCTGCCCTCAAAAACCGCAATTGATTGGTCTGTTAACAACGGAACCCCGGTTTCACCGATTTCATAACTCAAGCCTTTGAACTTGTCAACGGTACGTCCGGTTTTAAAACCGAAATTCCCTATAAAGGGGAACTGCGTCTCCTGCTTAAGCACACTGACACCAAACAAACCTGTTTTTTGCATGACTTCATGCGTATAACAATCCTTGCTGATACCCAGTGTCATCCGGACAGGCTCGGCTGTAACCTGACAGACTGTGGTCGCAACCATGCCATTGAGCTTGTCTTCCAGCCTGGTTGTAATGATGTAAACACCATACGAAATTTTAAAAAATGCATTTAGATCCATTAACGCGAACGCCTCCAATTGTTAATTTTTTGTCGTGTTTCTTCATTTGCGCATCCGTTCATGGTACAATCTGTTATTATATACCCTTGCTACAAATTAATAATCATTATACCATAATTGTTTGAAAAAGCCGATATCAATATTTGGAGGAATGAAAAAAGATATGTTAAGAAAAGTACCTTTAATAGAACTGGAACAGAGACTTATTCGCTTGAGGGGAATTATGGATAAACGGGAGCCGGATTGGGAACTTGCTCTTGTAATCGGGAAAGTCAATCAATACTATTTAACAGGAACGATGCAGGAGGGTCTGCTGTTCATACCGCGGGATGGGGAGGCGGTTTATTTTGTACGCCGCAGCTATGAGCGTGCCTTGGATGAATCGCTTTTTCCCGACATCCGGCCTATGGAAACCTACCGTGATGCCGCGGCTTCGCTTGGCAGGCTGCCGGCTGTCGTATGCCTGGAGGCTGAGCTTGTGCCGCTGGCAATGTATGAAAGGCTGAAAAAGTATTTCGGTTTTACCGTCTTTAAACCACTGGACGGTTGCCTGGCAAGTGTAAGATCGGTCAAGAGCCGTTATGAGCTTGAACTGATGATGAAAGCAGGGGATATTCACAGGAGGGTATTGGAGGAGCGGATACCGGTCCTGCTTAGGGAGGGGATGTCCGAAGGGGAACTGACCGCCGTATTGTTTTCGGTGCTGCAGGAGGAAGGTCATCAGGGGTTTGCGCGCTTCAGCATGTTTGATACGGAAGTGCTGATGGGCCATGTGGCCTTTGGGGAAAGCTCACTGTACCCTACTTATTTCAACGGCCCTGGCGGGAATTACGGTCTCAGCCCTGCTGCACCTCTTATGGGAAGCCGTGAGCGCAAGCTTTCCAGGGGCGATCTGGTGTTTATCGACACAGGATGCGGCTATGAGGGTTACAACTCGGATAAAACCATGACATATGTGTTCGGTGGAAAGTTACCCGGACCTGCGGAGGAATACCACCGGAAATGTGTGGATATTCAGGATCGGATCGCCGAAATGCTCAAGCCTGGAGAAATACCGTCAAATATATATAATATCATTATGAAGGATATTGATGACAATAGCCTTCCTCATTTCATGGGCTACGGCAACAGGCGTGTCAGGTTACTGGGACATGGAATCGGCCTGCAGGTAGATGAACTGCCGGTACTTGCAAGAGGCTTTGACGAACCGCTCCGGGAAGGCATGGCTTTTGCCGTTGAACCTAAAGCCGGTGTAGAAGGAGTGGGAATGGTCGGAATTGAGAATACCTTTCTGGTTACGCCTGAGGGCGGTGTCTGCATTACCGGCCGCCATCCCGGGATGATGGTTCTGTAGGGTCTCCTCCGCCTTTGCCGGAATTTTAGCTCAGGATGCATAAATTCTCTTTTTCATCTTAAAATATGTAATATTGAATGGTTCAACAGCGATGAAAGTGCATCGGAGATCATTTTATAGCGCAGCTTCATTGAAAAGGAGAAGAATATGGAAGATAGGCAAAAAAAGGACTATAATCTGGGCGTACCGGTTGAAAAGCATGATACGGCCGCATGGGCGAATATAGAAAGTAAAAAGTCCCATTCACAGGTGACGGTGCCTTCCGATTTTCAAATCACCAACGCCAAAGAACATGTGGACACCAACCAGAAATAAGCCCGTTTCATCAGGCAAATG
This sequence comes from Bacillota bacterium, assembly GCA_023435805.1. Classification (GTDB taxonomy): domain Bacteria; phylum Bacillota; class Clostridia; order Acetivibrionales; family DTU013; genus JAEZMC01. Next base: position 4,222 of record JAEZMC010000216.1, read on the forward strand.
ACAAAAGCGGCTGCCTAAACAAAGGTCAGCTGCTTTTTTAGGCATATAACCATGAAGAGATTGCAGCCAACGGAATGCTTTTTCCTGCTGCTTATGCTAAAATGTATCTGCAAGAGCTGTTTTTATCTATGCCCTATCATTCTAATCAATCATTCCTTAGGAGGGTGCGTATGAAAATTGGATGCGTTAAAGAGATTAAGGCTCATGAATACCGTGTAGGCATGACCCCTTCAAATGCAGCGGAGTATGTGAAAAATTCACACCAGGTGTACATCGAAACCAAAGCAGGTGAAGGTTCCGGTTTTACGGATGAAGAATATGCCCGGGCGGGTGCGTTGATAGTTGATTCGGCCGCAGACATCTGGCCGCTTTGCGATATGGTCGTGAAGGTGAAAGAACCCCTGCCAGAAGAATATTCTTTTATGCGCAAGGATCAGATTATTTTTACCTATTTGCACCTGGCAGCGGACCTTACTTTGACAAAGGCTATGCTGGAGAGCAATTGCATAGGCGTAGCCTACGAAACGATTACGGATAAAAAAGGGGGACTGCCGTTACTGAAGCCTATGAGTGAAATTGCGGGCAGGCTGAGTGTGCAGGAGGGTGCGAAGTACCTTGAAAAGCCTTTCGGCGGACGTGGTATTTTAATGAGCGGCGTTCCCGGCGTAAAGAATGCCAAGGTAGTTGTACTGGGCGGAGGGACCGTCGGAACAAATGCATGTAAAATGGCCCTTGGCCTGGGTGCGGATGTGACCGTCCTGGATATGAGCCTTGATCGATTGACTTATCTGGATGATATGTTTAATGGCAAAATCAAGACCCTTTTTTCTACGGACACTTCCATTGAAAATGAAATCAGAGATGCGGATGTGGTAATCGGTGCAGTACTGATTCCAGGAGCCAGCGCGCCGAAACTTATTAAAAAAGAGCATCTCAAAACAATGAAAAAAGGCGCTGTGATGGTTGATGTGGCAGTAGACCAGGGCGGGTGCTTTGAAACGACGAAACCGACATATCATCACGACCCGGTTTATGAAGTGGACGGAGTGCTTCATTATTGTGTTGCCAATATGCCCGGCGCCGTGCCGAACACATCCACCACCGCTCTTACGAACGCAACGCTGAAATACGGGCTGATGATAGCAAATCTCGGACTTGAGAAAGCAGCGGAGCTGGATGCCGGTTTAAAGAACGGTATAAATATTTATAAAGGCAAATGCACCTGCAAAAATGTAGCCGACTGCTTTGACATCGAATGCGTTCAACTGAAAGCCTAACGGCAGAAATATGCCATATTGCGAAATGCAAAGGGCTGTTCCAAAAGTCTTAAATGCTTTCGGAACAGCCCTTGGAAACACACACCTGCTTTATATTCAATACTTCTGTTCTGCAAGGCGCTTATAGGATTCATATCTTTCACGGGCATGGTTCTCGGCGGCATCGAACAATTCCCCGGCCCGTTCCGGAAATACATTCATCAGCTGGGAGTAGCGGACTTCACCCTTGAGGAAATCCTTGAAGGAAGCAGTCGGTTCTTTGGATTCCAGCTGGAATGGGTTTTTGCCTTCCTTGCGCAGATCGGGGTTGTATCTGTAAAGATGCCAGTATCCGGCATCTACAGCCCTTTTTTCCTCCGCTATGCTGGTGCCCATGCCGGTCCGTATGCCATGTGATATACATGGCGCATAGGCTATGATCAACGATGGTCCTTTATAGCTTTCCGCTTCTGAGAGGGCTTTAATGGTCTGGTTCATGTTTGCGCCCATTGCAATCTGTGCTACATATACATATCCGTAGCTCATGGCCATTAAGCCCAGATCCTTCTTCCGTATTTGCTTGCCTGCTGCTGCAAATTTTGCCACAGCTGCCGTAGGCGTGGCTTTTGATGACTGCCCACCCGTATTGGAATAGATTTCGGTATCCATGACAAACAGGTTGACATCATCACCGGTTGCCAGTACATGGTCCACTCCGCCGTATCCGATGTCATAAGCCCAGCCATCGCCTCCCATGATCCAGAAGGATTTCTTGACAAGAAAGTCCTTCAAACCGAATATTTCCTCCAGCAGGCTGTTGCTGCTCCGGTTCACT
>JAEZMC010000309.1 GCA_023435805.1 Bacillota bacterium
GCTGTTGAAAACAAAGGCGGTGCAAAGATTTCCAAGATTCTTGTTATGGGAAATGCATCCTTTATCAGCAATTCCGCAGCCAGCACTTATGGACAGTATTACAACAACAGCATTGCTTTCTTCCTGCAGTCCATGAGCTGGATGATTGACAAGCAGGATGAAATCATTGTTCCGGCTAAGAACTATGAAGTAAACCAGCTGCAGATCACACAGCTGCAGTCCGGTATTGTGGGCGGCGCTTTGATCGTTGTGTTCCCGCTGCTGATACTCGGAACCGGTTTGATGGTATTCTTAAGGAGGCGTCATTTATGAAATTGTACAGGAATGCAATTATTCTTGTCGTTATCGTTGCGCTTCTGGGCGGAGCCTATTACCTGATCAGTAAAAAAAAGACTGCCGACAGCGGGGATAATACTTCGACGGCAGATACCATAAAGCTGACGGATTATACGTCGGATCAAGTGGAATCCCTTACGCTGCAAAACCCCGACGGCACGTTTGTTCTGGTGAAAAATGGTACGGAATGGTCCCTTTCCTCACCGACGGATATCAAGGCGGATTCTTCCAAGCTGAGCAGTATCGTTATCAATGCTTCGTCGGTGATCGCAGACAAGCTAGTGGAGGAAAACGCCCAGGACCTGTCCATCTATGGACTTGATAATCCGATACTGGTAAAGCTCAAGCTGAAGGACGGCGGCGAAAAGGTGCTGGAAGTAGGCGATATGACCCCGACCAAGGGCGGCTACTATGTGAAGCTGTCCGGTGAAAACAAGGTGTATGTAGTGGGCTCTTATACCGGTGATCAGCTGGTAACCGGAAGAAATGCCCTGAGGGACAAGACCCTCTTCGGGATTACTCCTGATATGATTACACAGTTGTCCATGGACAGAAACGGTCAGAATGTTTTTGCTTCAAGTTCGGACAAGGACAGCAACTGGACAATGAACAAGCCGATCAAAGGCAGCGTGAATTCCTCGGCGCTTTCACCCATGCTTGAAGCATTGGCGGGTACCAACGTAAAGGAATTTATCGAGGATCATCCTTCGGATCTTTCAAAATACGGCCTGGATAAACCATCCTATGCCTTTGATTTCAGTACTACCACCGCAGGCGCATTCAAGCTGCTTTTAGGCGGGGAGAAAACGAAGGGAAGCGAAATGTATGCCATGCTGGAGGGTAAAAACGAGGTTTTTACAATTGACAGCACCCCATACGTCTTCCTGGATAAACCGCTGAAGGAAATTGTTGATGTGTTTGCCTATATTGTCAATATCGATCAGGTTACGGCGATCGACCTTACCATGGACGGCAAGACGACAAAGATGACGCTGGACACATTCAAGGATGCGGAAGGCAAGTCGGATGCAGATCAGGATAAATTCACCGTCAACGGGCAGGATGCGTCGGGTAAGGATGAAGACGGCAAACAGCCCTTCAGGAATTTCTACCAGAGTCTGATCGGCATCTCTCTGGATGAAATCGATGTGGAAGGGACTCCGACGGGCACGCCCGAGCTGTCCATCTATTATACGCTGAAAACGGGAACGATGAAGGTGGACTTTATCTCCAAGGACGCAAACTTCTATTACGTTGTAAGAAATGGAGAATATGCGGGCATACTGGTGAAGAAGAACAAGATGGATTACGGTGTGCTTGGCATGAAGGACGCGTATAAAACGATGATGGATTTCCTTTCCACCCAGAAATAAAAGGTTGGAATGGCATTTGAAAAACAGCTCCGACATAGAATTATATAGTTTGATTCTATGTCTGGAGCTTTTTTTATGCCGGATGAATTAAAAAATATCATAAAGGTGTCCTGCATCTATGCGACAAGTATAATCGGCGCCGGATTCGCTTCAGGACAGGAGATCATGCAGTATTTTTCCATTTACAAAACAGGCGGCTTCTACGGAATCCTGTTCGCAGGGCTGCTGTTTTCCGTTATCGGCTGGCTCGTTCTGGAAAGGGTTCAAAGCGAACGGATCAGGAATTATGAAGAGTTTCTGTTTCCGGTCTTCGGGTGGGTCGCAGGCTGGCTCGTCGAAATTGCTGTAACATTATTCATGCTTTGCCTTTTCTGCATTATGGTTGCAGGCTCCGGTCGTGTGATCTCAGACAGGCTGGGGATACCTTTCAAATATGCGATACTGTTCATGGGACTGCTTTGTATGTGCCTCATTTTTACCAATATCAAAGGCATCGTCACATTAAGCACGTTCACCACGCCGGTCCTGATAACCGGAATCATGCTGGCAGGGCTTTACATCATTTTTTTCGGCGAAAGCCAGACATTCAAAATAACCGGCTACTTGACCCGGATTACCGGAAACTGGTTGTTTTCCTCACTGCTCTATGTGAGCTATAACAGTATATTGGCCATTGTAATGATGTGCAGCCTGCTGCCGTACCTGAAAACTCCGAGAACGGCAAGGGTGGGAGGGATATTGGGTGGTGCGTTGCTGAGTCTGGCCGCGCTTGTGATCAATGCTTCCATATTTCTATTCTATCCGACCGCATTTGAAAAGGAGCTTCCCATACTTGCCATCTTAAGGAGCTTCAGTCATTCGGCAGGCAATCTGTATGCCATCATACTCTGGCTGGCAATGCTTATATCCGCTGTAACTTCGGGATTTTGTTTTACGGATAGGGTGAGCACGAGCTTGAAACTGGACAAAAGGCTTGTTACGCTGGTTTTATGTACGCTGGCAGTTCCCTTGTCCACGTTTGGGTTTTCGAGGTTGATTGGTGCGATTTATCCTGTTTTTGGTTACCTCGGACTGTTCATGATCCTGGTGATACTTGTCCAGGGCGCGGTAAGGCTTGTGAAGGGACCGTCAGGCAAGTATGGCAGGAAATAGATTTCTATGATAAAATAAACGGGTAAAAAAGCAAAGATACAGAGGTGACTCTTTTGAAAGTACAGCGGGAGCAGGTTCATTCAGACCAGTCCGGGCGTGTGGCAGGTATTGTGACGACATTTCTGCTGTTTATTTGTATTCTATCGGTTGCATTTTATACCTACATGAAAAGCATCAATGCTTCGGCGAGTCCGCAGGATATTCTGCAGATCCTGCAGCTAGCAGGCAGCAGGACGGTAAAAGAGGCACAGGTGCAATACAGCTTTGATTATGATTCCAGGGGGAAGCCGGTATTTGCCCTATATGACGGTTATATCGTCAAATGCAGCAACGACGGTATTCTTGCACTTGACAGAAATGGCGCGGTCGTCTGGTCGGAAGGGCTGGCATTCAACAAGCCGATGATTAAAACCAATGGAAAGCAGCTTCTGGCAGCGGACATCGGCGGCACCGACATTTACATCATCGACGGAAGTACGGTCAAATGGCGTGAAAGGCTGGATGCCGCCATACTGAACGCCGATATCGGAGAGGACGGGTATGTAACAGTTGTAACAACGGCCAAAAGGGACAATAATGAGGTCCGTGTATTTGAGCCGCATGGTACGGAGCTTTTCAGAAAAATTATTGCCAACGACTTTGCTGTTTCCGCAGTCGTCACCCCTTCGGAGCATATGCTTGCCATCTCCTCGATCAGTACCGGAGCGGTCGGCGCATACTCCAAATACAAATTTTACGACATACAGGGGAAGGATCTGGCGGAACAGTCTTTTGAAGAAAACGGCGAGCTCCTTCCCCTGTTCTGGTACAACCATGACGGAAGCCTTTTTGCCGCGGGAGACAGGTCGGCGGCGTATATGGACAAGTCCGGCAAAACTGTCTGGGAAAAGCAGTTTACCAACGTCGTGGGAGCAGGTCCGGTGGGTAACAGGTATCTTGCCGTTGCGGCGGAAGACCATGAGGGTGTCCGGCTGGCCCTGTATACAAAAGACGGGCAGGAGTTTTCATCCGGCAGGCTTAGCGAAAAGCCGATCGGGCTGGCTTCAATGAAAGGGATCATAGGGGTTTATTCGTACGATACGGTACATTTTTATAATGAGAAATGTGAAAACATTGCACGGTACTCTTCCGGCTCGTCTGTTCAACAGATCGGTTTTTTTGACAGGCAGCAGGTTGTTGTGATAACCGATCATCAGGTAAGTGTAATCAGTATTAATTAGCACTCCGCCAGCTCTGATACGAGAATTGGAACAGGGATGGAATGCTAAATGCCGTGTTCAGCCGGCAGAAGGGAGGATGCATGAACTGGAGCGATTATGCAGTGCTGGCGTTGATTGCCGGATTTGCACTGGTGGGATTGAAAAAGGGATTTGTCATGTCCATATTTAAGGTATTGTCCTTTTTCATCTGTATCTATGCCTCAATCAAGCTGTATCCTGCCGTGGCGGGTTTTCTTGAAAAAACACCCGTATATACGGTAATCAGGGATTCAATATTAAAGAATCTGCTGCTGAGAGGGCAGGAGGTTTCTTCAGCCTCGTCCGCCGCAGTATCGGGAACAGCCGGAGCGGAGGCTGTAGTCGGGCCTCTTCCGCTGCCGGAGTTTTTTAAGAAAACGATCGTTGAAAAATTGCCGGCTCCTTCTCAATTGATCGATTTACAGAGCATAGTGAATGCAATTGGGGATGAACTGGCAAAAATGGTCATTGCCGTTGTCAGCCTGATCGCTTTATACTTCGTTCTCCGACTGATACTGGCTTTTGCCGCAATTGTTTTAAAGGGTATTTCCAAACTTCCCTTGTTCAAACAGGTTGATAAGCTTGGCGGTTTTGCACTTGGTGCGGTTCAAGGTTTTCTTGCCATATACATCCTTTGCGCCGTACTGGTGCTTTTCAACGCAAATCCGCAATTTGCCGCCATTTTCAGCAATCTTGACAACTCCATGTTTGCCGGATGGTTTTATGAAAACAATTTTATTATAAACTGGATGTTTCCTTCTGCAGGCGCCTGAAGGCGGGGAGTATGAAGCGGACTTCCGTTATTTACTGAATTTTGCACTGCAGTGATGTGGAAATGAATGCTTCTGACTTTTTTACGCCGGATGGTAGACATCGGCCGGAGAGTAATAGTAGAATAACCGTAAGAGATGTTCGCAGCATCAGATCGTAGCCGGGATAAATACCCGGCTATTTGTATAAGGAAAATAGCGGAGTCTTTTTCCAAAATAACAAGGGCTCGATGCCCTTGGGATTTTCATAAGGAAAATAGCGGAGTCTTTTTCCAAAATAACAAGGGCTCGATGCCCTTGGGATTTTCATAAGGAAAATAGCGGAGTCTTTTTCCAAAATCGCAAGGGCTCGATGCCCTTGGGAACAGACCGGCTGGTATAAATACGGAAAGCAGGTTGATTGTATGAAAAGCGATATTGTAAAAAAAGGCGTGGAAAGGGCTCCCCACAGGGCACTTTTCAAGGCGATGGGGTATACGGATGAAGAAATTGCCAGGCCTCTGATCGGAGTCGTCAATTCAAAAAATGATATTGTCCCGGGACATATACATCTTGATAATATAGCGGAAGCAGTGAAGGCAGGCATCAGAATGGCCGGCGGGACACCGGTGGAGTTCGGTTCCATCGGCATTTGCGACGGTATTGCAATGGGTCACGAGGGTATGAAATATTCTCTGGCTTCCAGGGAGCTGATCGCCGATTCCTGCGAAGCCATGGGACGTGCGCATAGCTTCGACGGTATGGTTTTCATACCCAATTGTGACAAAATTGTACCGGGGATGCTGATGGCCGCAGCAAGGCTCAATGTTCCTGCTGTTGTAGTAAGCGGCGGCCCTATGCTGTCGCTGATGCGAAATGGGAAACAGCTGGATTTGAACAGCGTCTTTGAAGCGGTAGGCGCCTGCAAGGCCGGTATGATGACCGAAGAAGAGGTGGCGGAGTATGAAGACCATGCATGTCCGGGCTGCGGTTCCTGCTCCGGCATGTTTACGGCCAATTCCATGAATTGCCTGACCGAGGTGCTCGGAATGGGGCTTACCGGTAACGGAACCATACCCGCAGTATATGCGGAGAGGGTCAGGCTTGCAAAACAGGCCGGCATAAAGGTAATGGAGCTGGTTCAAAAAAATATACGGCCGTCGGACATATTAACAGAAAAGGCGTTTGAAAATGCACTTACGGTCGATATGGCGCTTGGCTGCTCGACTAACTCCGTATTGCACCTGCCGGCGATCGCTCATGAAATGGGGATAGCAATCAATCTTGACATTATAAACGAAATCAGTGGGAAGGTACCCAACCTGTGCAGACTTGCCCCCGCAGGACACCACCACATTCAGGATTTGTATGCTGCAGGCGGTGTGCAGGCAGTAATGAAGGAGCTGTCCCGAAAAGGTTTCCTGCATCTGGAGCTCATGACTGTTACCGGCAGGACGGTGGGAGAGAATATCGCCGGGGCGCAGGTGCTTGATCGTGATGTGATTAGAAGTATGGAGGATCCCTACAGCAGCACGGGAGGAATTGCGGTTTTGAGAGGAAATATTGCGGTCGATGGAGCAGTAGTAAAGCGATCTGCTGTAGCGCCTGAAATGCTGGTTCACAAGGGGCCGGCAAGGGTGTTCGATTCAGAGGATCAGGCGATCGAGGCCATCTATGCCGGACAAATCGTAAAAGGAGATGTGGTCATTATACGGTATGAAGGTCCAAAGGGCGGTCCGGGAATGCGGGAGATGCTAGGGCCCACCTCTGCAATTGCAGGCATGGGACTGGACAAGGATGTTGCACTGATTACGGACGGAAGATTTTCCGGCGCATCCAGGGGGGCGTCTATCGGGCATGTCTCACCGGAGGCCATGGATGGCGGCATGCTTGCGGCTGTCAGGGATGGCGACATCATCAGTATCAATATCCCGGCGGGCAGGCTGGAAGCAGAGGTGCCAGATGAGGAATTGAATCGCAGAATGGCGGTATGGAAGGCTCCGCAGCCCAGAATCACAACCGGCTATCTCGGCAGATATGCAAGACTGGTCACATCCGCCGGAACGGGAGCGGTTCTGAAGTAATGGCGGTAGAATGAGCCGTATTGGAAGGGCAGCGGATAACCCTTTATTCAATAGCCAGTACGGAGTATGAAGGGCAGAGTGTACAAACGCAGGAAATGGAGGACCTATGAAAAAATTAACCGGCGCTGAAATATTGATAGAATGCTTGAAGGAGCAGGGTGTAGACACCGTATTCGGCTTTCCCGGAGGCGCCGTGCTCAATATATACGACGCCTTGTACAAAGCCAGGAATGAAATCAGGCATATCCTCACCTCCCATGAGCAGGGGGCGTCCCACGCCGCAGACGGGTATGCCCGCGCCACGGGTAAAACCGGCGTATGCATCGCCACGTCCGGGCCCGGCGCAACCAATCTGGTCACCGGCATTGCCACAGCCTATATGGACTCAGTGCCCATGGTGGCCATCACAGGGCAGGTAGCCACAGCGCTGCTTGGGAAGGATTCGTTCCAGGAGGTCGATATAACAGGTATTACGATGCCTGTTACCAAGCACAATTATATTGTCAAGGACGTGGAAAAGCTGGCAGGCATCGTCCGTGAAGCGTTCAGGATCGCGGCCGGAGGACGGCCCGGGCCTGTATTGATCGACATCTGCAAGGATGTCACTGCGGCCAGCACCATGTATGAGCCCATTAAGCCGGAACCGCCGGAATATCCTCCCATCGGCGTGACAAATGAACAGCTTGAGCTGGCGGTTGATTTAATCAATATGGCCAAGAAACCTGTCATTTTGTCCGGAGGCGGTGTTTCCATTGCAGGAGCCGATCAGGAACTGCTCTGTTTGGCTGAAAAAGCCAATATCCCGGTTGCAACCACCCTGATGGGACTAGGTTCCTTCCCGGGCACACATGAGCTTTTTACGGGCCTTGTAGGCATGCACGGCACCAGAACCTCCAACACGGCGGTTTCCGAGTCGGATCTTTTCATTGCAGTCGGTGCCAGATTCAGCGACAGGGTCATCAGCAATGTTAAAAAATTCGCTCCCAGCGCGAAAATCATGCATATTGATATTGATCCTGCGGAAATCGGGAAAAATATTACTGTCCACTACCCTTTGGTCGGCAATATCAAGGAAATATTGCGAAGCATCACCGAAAGAGTGCAAAAGCGTGATCTGACAAAGTGGAACAGGAGCATTGAACAATGGAAGGCCCAGCATCCGCTTAAATATGAAAAGGATGGTCCGTTAAGGCCGCAATATATCATTGAGAGGCTATACGCGCTTACAGACGGCGAGGCACTTATTACAACGGAGGTGGGACAGAACCAGCTGTGGGCGGCCCAGTTTTACAAATATTCCGGACCGAGGCAGTTTATTTCGTCCGGCGGTCTGGGCACCATGGGCTATGGTCTGGGAGCCTGTATAGGGGCGCAGCTTGGCAGGCCGGATAGAAAGGTAATCAACATCGCCGGTGACGGCAGCTTTCGGATGAACTGCACTGAGCTTGCCACTGCAGTGGAGTACAAGCTGCCTGTTATTATTGCCATATTGAACAACCACGTTCTTGGCATGGTGCGGCAGTGGCAGAAGCTGTTTTATGACGGGAGGTTTTCTGCGACCACCATTGACCGGGGTACGGACTTTGTTGCTCTGGCGGAAGCCTTCGGCGCCGTCGGCATCCATGTCACCGAGCCTAATGAGGTGGATGACGCTTTCAGAAGGGCACTGGCTTCACAAGACAGGCCTGTATTGATCAACTTTGAAATTGACAGGGATGACAAGGTGTTTCCAATCGTCCCGCCCGGCGCGGCGATAGATGAATTGATTGAAGAGTAAAAAGCGCCATCCGCCGGGGTGCGAGATGTGCAAAAATTTTCGTCCTTGACTTTTAAATTGTTTTATGTTAGATTATTTATTGCTCCGTCTTGGAGGTCTTTTTTTTGTGCTATCAATTAAAAGTGCCTGAAAATGATAACCGGACGGATAAGCGTGCACCCTTTACATTACAACAGGGGCTGGAGGTGTCGATACATGAGAGTCAAAATTGTGATGGCTTGTATGGACTGCAAGCAGAGAAATTACAATACCAAGAAAAACAAGAAGAATGATCCGGACAGAATTGAAATGAAAAAGTACTGTAAGTTCTGTCATAAGCACACGGTACACAAGGAAACAAAATAAAGTTACGGAGGTGCACACATATGGCTGAAAATGCAAGCACATCCAAGCTGGCCAATGCCAGAAAGCGATTTGTCAAGTTCTTCAAGGATATCAGGAATGAACTTAAAAAAGTCATCTGGCCGACCAGAGATCAGTTGGTGAACAATACGATAACCGTATTGATGGTTTGTCTTCTGGTTGGTATTATAATATGGGTGTCTGACGAGGTTCTTACGAAGATAGTGGAATGGACTCTGACGAAGTAATGAAGGAGGACATAAAACCTGATGCTTGTCAATGATATGCCCGAAATAGCCAAATGGTATGTTGTACATACTTATTCAGGCTACGAGAACAAGGTAAAAGCCAATTTGGAAAAGATAGTCGAAAACCGCGGCATGCAGGAGCACATACTGGATATCGTTGTTCCAATGGAAGAACAG
>JAEZMC010000314.1 GCA_023435805.1 Bacillota bacterium
ACCATAAATAGCGGAATCAGTGTGGAATGGATGGGGATCATGACCCCGATCAGGAACAGGCCGAGAACCAGGCCGGAATATTTCCACTTGAACCGTTTGATGGCAAAAGCCGCCATACTTGATGCCAATATGGTCAGTGCGACGGAAACCAGTGCAACAAAAGCAGAGTTGAAAAAGCTGGTACCAATTTTACCTGCTGTCCAGGCGGTGGCATAATTGCTGAATTGAAAACCTACAGTAATGGACCATGGATTATTAAACAATTCCTGGTCTGTTTTCAAGGAATTCAAAACCAACCATATCAATGGATAAAGATATGTCAGCGACAGTACGCCAAGCAGGATATACACAATAATCACAGATATTGAAGGCTGTTTCGATTGAATTTTTCCCTCTGTCATCGGTTCTTCTCTCCCTTAATAATACTGCACATCTTCCGTCTTGAACGCCTTGTTCATAAAGGCCGTCAAAATCAGGCAAAACAGAAGGAGTACCACGGCAATTGCACTTCCGTACCCATACTGCATATCACGGAAGGATTTGTAATACATATACAGTGCAAGCACTTCACTGGAATGGTTGGGTCCGCCGTTGGACATCACATAGATCAGATCGAAAAACCGCAGTGAGCCTGTGGCGATCAGCACCATGTCAATGCCGATAATCGGCTTGATAAGCGGCAGGGTAATATAGCGCACTCTTTTAATAAAACCCGCCCCGTCGATCGTTGCGCTTTCGTTCAAACTGGCCGGAATATTTTGAATTGCCGCCAGATAAATGATCATATGATACCCTGCAAACTGCCAGCATACAACGATTATAATCGAGGGAAGCACCGTTTTTTCGTCGGCAAGCCACAATCCTGCCATTCTTTCCAGCCCGATAGAGGTTAAAAACCTGTTGATAATACCGAAATCGGGATTGTATACAAAGGACCAGAGGAGGCCGACAGCGACACTGGACAGTATATTGGGCATGAAATACACGGTTTTAAAGTATCTGGCCCCTCTCAGGCTGCCTGAAAGCGCCAGCGCAAGTGCGATGGCCACCGGTGTCTGTATGACTGCGGATAGCAGCGTCAGCAGAAGTGTGTTTTTTATGCCGGTTTTAAAGATATCATCGATGGTAAACATCTGTATGAAATTTTTCAGTCCCACATACTTTTTGACATCCACCAGATTCCATTTAAAAAAGCTGTCGTAAACCGTGTTGAAAACTGGTAAGGCCACAATAGCCAGATATATAAGCAAAGCGGGGCAAAGAAAAAGTATGATGGTTTTTTTGCTTCTGAGCATGGATTCCATGTTGTTAACTCCTTGTTTGCCAAAGGCAGGTCTTTTAAGCAAAAAAATCCCGGCGGCCGTGAAGCAGGCACGGCCGCCTCAGCTAAAGCTATCGCTTATTGAGCATCCCTGTTTTGCTCGGTAAACTGCTGAAGCTTTTTAAAGGATTCTTCAGAAGATTTACCGGCCATGATAGCCTGTATGGTATTGTTGTATTCATTTCCGATGGTTGCACCGAGACCTACGTCATAGAATATGAAGAGTTCCTTCATGTTCTTTTGAAGTTCTCCCACCTTCAATGCAACAGGATTCACCTTGGAGGTGTCCGGTGTAATATTGGTCGCCACCAGGTTTCCAGCCTCGGCAAGCTTATTCTGGATTTCCGGACTGGAGATGGTCTTGATAAACTCTGCAGACGCAGGAATGACCTTGCTTCCGGCACTGATCGCGAAGCTCTGGTCCGGCTGGCCCAGCCAGCAGTCTTCATTCCCTTTTCCGTTTTCAAACGCAGGGAACTTCGCCACATCCAGTTTATCCTTCATGTCCGCTACCAACTGCTGTATGGCCCAGCTTCCCATGACAAGCATGGCTGCCTTGCCTTCTTTGAATATGGCTTGTGCGGGATCGTTGTCCAGCGCATTGAAGCCTTTGGGGAAGGCATTCATTTTAGCCAATTCCGCCATGACTTTTCCGGCTTCGACAAAGGATGGATCCTCCCATGTGCCCGTACCGTCATAAACCTTGTTAAAGGGCTCGCTTCCGCCGATCCTGTTGGCGACCAGCTCACTCATCATGGCACCTACCCAGGGAGCCTTGTTGCCGAGGGCAAAAGGAGTGACACCATTTTTGTTCAACACGGATATGATGTTTTTCAGATCCCCATATGTCTTGGGTTCCGACAGCGAGTATTTCTGGAATATTTCCTTGTTGTAGAAAAGGCAGACTATCGTTTGAGTGGTAGGCGCGCCGTAAATTTTCCCGTCAAAGGTCAAGGAAGAGAATATTCCCTTTACATAGCGGCCACTCCATTCGCTGTCCTTGTCCAGCGCTTCGCTCAGGTTGTAAACCTTTCCGGCCTTTACAAAGGGTTTGAGAAAGCCCGCAGCCCATGTGTTGAAGATATCGGGCACTTCATTTGCAGCCATCTGGGCCGCTATTTTCGTTTTGTACTGCTCCTGTTCGGTAAATTCTACCGTAGCTGTCGCATTTGAATTGTTGTTCCCGTTGTACAGCTCTACAGCCTGTTTGATGATCTGTGAGTTGGGATCGGTCTCGATTCCCCAGCAGGAAATCTTGACGTTGACTTTTTCAGCAGGAGCGGTAGTGGTCTCAGCCGTAGTTGTACCTGCCGTTACGCTTTGTGTGGTTTGAGCCGTGGTGTCGGCTACCGTTGCATCTGTTCCGGCTGCGCTTTTGTCACCGCAACCTGACAGAAGGAATGAAAATGCAAAAAGGATACAGAGCAGGAAAATAGAGATTCTCTTCATAATAATAAATTCCTCCTTTTGGGTATCAATAATGCAATTCTTTGTATTGGACTTTTTCATTATAATTCTGAAGGTTGTAATTGGAAATGCCACAAAATAAACTAAACATTTGAAAAAATAAACTTCCGCAGCACATGATCAGACCGGCAGCGGATTTGGGAAGACAGCCCTGACAGTTGTCCCCTCGCCGGGTGACGAAGTGATGGCAATTCCGTATTCCCGCCCATAATAAAGCTTGATACGCCTATCAACGTTCACAAGCCCGATATGTGTGTGACCATCCTGCCGGGCTTCCGCATCGCTATCCGCCAGAACGGCCGCAGCCTTATCCTCGCTCATTCCGATGCCGTTGTCACAGATGGTGATAACAACTTGCCCATCCTCAAGCCTGCCGTTTATTTCAATCCGACCGCTGCCCTCCTTTTCCTCCAGCCCATGTACGATAGCGTTTTCAACTATCGGCTGGAGTATCAGCTTTGGTATCACGATCCTTTCGATCTCCTCGTTTATCTGGAGGGAGGCTTCAAACCTGTCGCCATAACGGAATTTTTGAATAGTAAGATAGTTTTCCACATTTTCTATCTCCTCCCTGACCGTTATGAAATCATCCCCGCTGATACTGGCGCGCATCAGGTCACCCAATGCCTTGACCATGTAACTGATCTCCGGCACATTTTTGATTCTGGCCATCCAGTTGATGGATTCCAGCGTATTGTACAGAAAATGCGGATTGATCTGCATCCTCAGCGATTTGAGCTCAGCCTTCTGTTTAAGGTATTGTTCCTGGTAAACCTCCTGGATCAGCTTTTCCAACTGGACCACCATCCAGTTGAAATGGCTGCTCAATATACCCACTTCGTCCCTGGACTCATTGGATATGGAAACGTTGAAATCACCTTTCCCCACTTTCACCATCATGGCGGAAAGCTTGCGCAGCGGCATGGAAATACTGCCGGAGAGGCCGAGTGAGATCAGCAGCGCCAGGACGCAGCAGGATGCGCAGATAATGATGGTCCAGCTCCGCAGCCGGATGATATCCTCTTCGTATTGCTCCGTCGGTATGATGGCGACGATTTTCCAACGGTCTTTGTTAATGGCTCTTGATGCAACATAGTACATCCTGACATTTACATTTGTTGTAATGAAATTGTTTTTGAGGTTCTCCGGTGTGATACCTTCCGCAACCACTCCGATAGGAGAATTGAGAAACTGCTTGTCTTTAAAGGATACGATGGCGCCATCCCCATCTATGATGAAAAAGTCACCGTTTCTGAACAGCTCCGTCTTTTTGTAGACATCATAGACCGAGCTTTCTCTCAGGTAAACGAATATATACCCGATCCTTTCCTGGTTGACAATGCTGTTGATTACCCTGCCGACGGCGATTGTCCGATTCCTTGGGTCTGTTTTGAACCATACGGCGCTTCCGTTGCCTTTTTCCAAGATTCTTTTATCTTCTTCCGTTACATAGAAGTTGATGGAACCGGGATTGACATAGTATGCTATATCTGTCAGTGAAATGATCCGGATGGCGGCAATATCCATATCCGGCGATAAGAAGCCCTTCAGCTGCGTATCGATGGTCTTCTCCACATCAATCTTTTCGTATTCGTCCTCCAGGCTTTTGTTGGCTTTCTTCAATGCCTGCTGTACGGGCGTGCTGGATACGATCTGGAAAGACAGCTTCTCGATCTCCTTTAGCTTGACGTCCACATTTTCTCCTGTTTCCATGAGGATATCATAGGCGTATTGCTCCGTCTTCTGCTTTAAAAGGCTTTTGGATGTATAAAAGGAAAAAAAGCCGATCAGCATGACCGGAAAGATCACCAGAAAAAGAAAGGATAGCAGCAGCTTGCTCCGGATGGGCATGTCTCTTAGCAGCATGCCTGATACGAAGGGCTTAACCGGATTTTTCATGACCTGCTCCTTTTTGTGGACAATATATTATCTCTGTATTCGGATGGCGTCATTCCAAAGTATTTTTTAAAAATCTGGCTGAAGTAGCCGGAGTCCTTGATGCCGACCAATCCGGCAACCTCATAGGTTTTCAGACTGATATCCCCGAGCATTTCGCAGGCCTTTACAAGCCTTGTCCGTGTTAATATATCCAGAAAGTTTTCACCGGTCTCCTTTTTAATCAGCCGGCTCAAATAGATATAATTCATATAAACATGTTCTGAAACGGAAATCAGCGAAATGTCTTCCATATAGTGCGCTTCAATATAATCGAGGATTTGTTTGACCACCGCGCTTCTGACCGGACCCACATCGCGCTGGGCCGCTTCCTTGTCCCCTCTGGCACCGCCGGGGGCGGATTGAGTTTCATTGTCTTCATTGTCTGACATACCATTTTTCAGTCTGTCTGCCATAAAGGAATGCAGCAGGATATCCTGCATATTGCCGATTTGCTGCTGTATTTTTTCCCTTTCGCGCTTTGCGCAGATTTCAGCATCTACTTGTTCCTTCGCTTTCAGAACCGTGCTGATGATCTCATTCGAATCGGAGGGCTTCAGTATGTAACCGAAAGCTCCCAGCTGGATTGCCGTGAGGGCATAGTTGAAATCCTGGTAGCCGGTCAGCAGGATGGCTTTAATATCGGGGACAATTTCTCTGGCGGCGTGGATGAGCTTCAGTCCATCCATACCCGGCATCCTGATGTCTGTCAGAAGGATCTCAGGCAAGGTGCCCTCTATCATTGAAAGAGCTTCCCTGCCGCCTGATGCGACCCCTTTCAATTCAATACCGTAATCCTTCCAGGGTATTGTCTGGAGCCCCTGTCTTATCAGCAGTTCATCATCCGCGATAACTAATCCCGTCAATTCGCAACACCTGCCTTAAGCCGGATTGAATTCCACACCTTTTTGTACTTTTGGATTGATTTCATTGAAGTTATTACCAGTATATAATATTCTCCTATGCGGTGACAAGCAAATTGTATCTCAATGTATAACTTTAAAAGCAACATTGCTTCAGATTTTACATAATATAAACCAAGAAAAATGACATGGTGGACAGTGAACATGGAAACCCGATTGAGCATCGATACTAT
>JAEZMC010000344.1 GCA_023435805.1 Bacillota bacterium
CGTATGGAGGATATGCAAGGCACGGCGGCGGCGCTTTCTCCGGCAAGGATCCGACGAAGGTTGACCGTTCTGCAGCATATGCCGCTCGCTATGTAGCTAAAAACCTTGTCGCTGCAGGACTTGCAAAAAAGGTTGAAGTGCAGCTGGCCTATGCCATCGGTGTTGCCCAGCCTGTTTCCATACTGGTTGACACATTTGGCACAGGTATTCTTCCAGAAGAAAAACTGATCAAGCTGGTACAGAAATATTTCGATCTGCGTCCTGCCGGGATCATCCAGGCTTTGAATCTGAGAAGGCCTATATACAGGCAGACTGCAGCGTATGGACACTTCGGCAGAACGGATGTGGAACTGTCGTGGGAAAAGACGGACAAGGCAGAAATTCTGAAGATGGCTGCTCAAGACATATAAATTGAATGCAAATGTGACATTCCAGTACCCAGACATACAAAAAGACAGACCCGGATTGAACCGGGCTGTCTTTTTGCATGAAGAGTGTTGTTCTATATAAAAACCTCTATAATTTTTACATCCTGGTTTTCATTCAGGTCAAGTATGTAAGGAGATAATATCGGGGGCCCCGACTTGTTTGAAAATACATGGATTTTCTGCCTGCCACCGCCATCCTTACTGTCTGGGGCCATTATGCTTCCCAGCTCTCCTGTGTTCAATAAAACAAGTGTACCCTCGGTATAGGAGGCAATACTGTCTATAAACAATTCAACAATATACGGATCGAAAAGCGTCCCTGCGTTGGACTTTATATACTCTGCTGCGACATGAGGCAGTATTTTTGTTTTATAAACTCTGTCCGATGTAAGTGCATCATATACATCAGCCAATGCGACAATTCTTGCCAGGGGGTCTATTCTATGATCCGTCAATCCGAGGGGATATCCGGACCCATCCCATTTCTCGTGATGCTGGAATGCGATATTGGCGATCTTTGTATTCAGACCATAAATACTTCTAATAACATCATAGCCATGGACGGCGTGAAGCTTCATGATATGAAACTCCCCATCCGTGAGCCTGCCCGGCTTCTGAAGGATCTCAATGGGTACCTTGCATTTCCCTATGTCGTGCAGAATGGCTCCCATGCCCAGATCCAGCAGAGGTTCCTGCCCGTAGCCCAGCCTTTTTCCAATGATGGTCGAATAAATACACACATCAACCGAATGCAGAAAGGTATAATTATCAATGTCGCGAATACCTGTTAATTGAAGCATGACCGTTTCATCCTCCATGACCTTATGGAGGATTTCGCTTACGGTATCCCTGATATCGGATACGTTCGTACCTTTTCCCTCATTTGCCAGCAAAAAAACGTTCTTCAGCGTATCTGTGGCGTGCTTGTACAATCTTTCTGCATCGTATTCCTCAACCGGTACGAGGGCTGTTTCATCGACATAAACATAATCAATATGAAATGCTTCCAGTTTTCGTATATAAAAAGGTCTGATCGCAAAGCCGGCAAGCAGCAGGAGTCTTCCGTCCGCTAGTTTAACGTCCCTTTCAAGCTTCATACCGGGCTTTAAGCGAGATAGCGGCAGCTTCATCAAGGTGTACCCTCCGATGTTCAAGTAGTCACTTATATGTCGCCAGTGAGTATCGGGGCAGAATTTTTGCCCCTTCCTATTATACCATTATGTTGAAAATTATCCAAACTAAATTATTTTATGGGATTAAACAACAATGAACATGTACGTGAATGAGTGAATATAATATAATTCCCAGTAAATTTTATCAGGAGGTTTTTTATGCTGTACAGACTGTTTGAATATGTCGTTTGCCTGCTGGCTGCATATGGTCTGCTCATGCTGGTGCTCAGTGCAGCCGGAGCGATACAAAACAGGATACCCGGACGCCGTCCTCGTGTACGTGTCGTCCTTCTCGTTAAAGATGCGGAGGAGCACATTGAGTACATCATCAGAAGTGCCGTGAAAAAAGATATTGCATCTAAAGCGCTGTCGGACAGGACCATTGCTGTAGTCGACATGGACTCAAAGGACCACACATATATGCTGCTTGAAAAATTACAGAAGGATTTTTCCAATATCGAAGCGTTGACTTTTGCAGAAAGGAACCTGATTTTTGATGACTTCTCTATCTTTTCACCCTCTGAAAAGTAATATATACTATACTTGGCTGTAAAAAATCGAACGGCCGGTAATGCACGGATGGAGAGATGACGTTGATAGTTGTGGAAGGCACAATCGAAGATATTATCTATACAAATGAAGCAAACGGTTATACCGTGTGTGAAATACGGAGCGGAAATGAAACACTCACCGCTGTCGGCTACATGCCCTTCATCAACGCAGGAGAGACCATTAAGGCCAGCGGTAAATGGGTAAGCCATCCTGATTACGGCGAACAGTTGAAGGTGGAGCTTTATGAAAAAGTCCTGCCGCAAACCGCTGAGGCGATTGAGAAATATTTGTCGTCCGGGATTGTCAAAGGGGTAGGGCCCGCTACGGCTGCCCGTATTGTTGCAAAATTCGGGGCTTCTGCACTGGAGATCATCGCTGTCAATCCCCAGAGACTCTCCGAAATTAAAGGAATCAGTCTGGACAAGGCAAATGCCATAGGACAAGCCCTGGATGAACAAAGGGGTCTGCGGGATGTTATGATGTTTTTGCAGGAATACAGCATCAGCCCATCTGTTTGCATCAAGATATACAAAGCCTATGGGGATACCGCAGTTGCCAGGATAAAGGAAAACCCCTACAGGCTGTGCGAGGACATTTTCGGCATCGGTTTTAAAACCGCAGACCGTATAGCGATGAAGCTTGGAGTCGATCTTGCATCCAGGTTCCGGATCAAAAGCGGTATCCGGTATGTATTGAGTCATGCTGCCTCCAATGGACACACCTATTTGCCTGAAAACCTCTTAAAGGAGCGTGCCCGTGATTTACTGGGAATTGATGCCTTCGACATTGAGGATGCGCTGATATCCCTGATCTTTGACAGGGTGGTCGTAACTGAAAAATGTAATGAAATCAACCATATTTACCTGTCCTCCTTTTACCATGCGGAGCAGGGTGTCTGCAAAAGGCTTCTTGAACTGTCCTGTACGCAATTCAATATGGATCTGTCCGATTTTGAGATGAAGCTTGAGAAGCTGCAGAAGGAAGAGGGAATTGAACTGGCCCGGATGCAGCGGCAGGCCATAAGAGAGGCCATGACCAGCGGTCTGCTGGTTATAACAGGGGGGCCTGGAACAGGAAAGACCACAATCATTAAAGGTATTATAAAGCTTTTGGCCGGCGAAGGCCACCAGGTTATGCTGGCGGCACCTACTGGCCGGGCTGCGAAAAGAATGTCTGAGGCGACAGGGTATGAAGCGAAAACCATACACCGGCTTCTGGAAATCGGTTATACCGGGGACGAAAAGGAGCTGCTCTTCCAGCGGAACGATAACAATCCTATTGAAGCGGATGTGATAATAATAGACGAAATGTCCATGGTGGACACCCTGCTGATGAATCACCTGCTGAAGGCGATTCCTGCAGGTTCAAGGCTGATCCTGGCCGGAGATGCGGATCAGCTTCCGTCAGTAGGAGCAGGCTGCGTGCTGGAGGATATGATTGAATGCAATGTGATTAAGACCGTCAGACTGACCGATATATTCAGACAGGCCGGTGAAAGCATGATCATTGTCAATGCACACAGGATCAATAAAGGGGAGGTTCCCCTGCTCAATGCACGTGACAAGGATTTCTTCTTTGTCGCCCGTACCGGAATGGACGCCATCGTTCACACGGTTGTGGACCTTTGCAGCAGAAGACTGCCGGAGACCTACAGCTTTGATCCCATGAAGGACATACAGGTCCTTTCGCCGTCCAAAAAGAGTCCGGCAGGGGTGATCAATCTCAACATGGAGCTGCAGAAGGTTCTGAATCCCGCAAGCCGCAGGAAGGCGGAAAAAGGTTACAGAGATTATGTTTTCAGAGAAGGCGACAGGGTCATGCAGGTCAGGAACAATTATGCGCTCAGATGGGAAAGGCCGGGGAATAAGCTGCTGGACGGGACAGGAGTGTTCAATGGCGATGTAGGGGTCATACGAAAGATTGACGAAGAAGCCCAGAGCATTGAGGTGCTTTTTGATGATGAGCGGTTGGCAGAATATGACTTCAGTATACTGGATGAAATAGAACCGGCTTTTGCCGTAACCATACACAAAAGTCAGGGCTCGGAGTTTCCTGTCGTAGTGATGCCCGTTTTCCCGGGACCACAGGTTTTGATGACCAGAAACCTGCTGTATACGGCTGTCACAAGGGCGAAAAAAATGGTCGTGCTGGTCGGCGATGAAAATTCACTTCAGCTTATGGTAGAAAATCAAAGAGAAACGCTGCGATATTCGGGTCTTTCAGATAAACTAAGAAATTATTCAATTTATACCGATACATTATAATAGAAAACGATTTTTTTACTCAACCGGTTATGGA
>JAEZMC010000397.1 GCA_023435805.1 Bacillota bacterium
GGTATATACCTCTTCATCAACATTGCCATAAAAGCCGCCAATATCATGGCTCCAGAAAGGTACACCCGATAGCCCGAGAGACAGACCGCTTTTTAATGTAGCAGCCATACCTTCGAATGACGACCGCGGATCACCTGACCAGCAAACCGGAAATTTCTGCATGCCGGTATAGCCGCTTCGCGCCCAGACCAGTCCCTTTTTCCGGTCATTCATCTTACTTATTTCATCAAAGACAACGGTATTATACAGAATGCTGTAGACATTTCTCATTTCCTCGCCCGACATGCCATTGAAAAAAATACAGTCTGCCGGTATATTTTCACCAAAGTCAGTTTTCAGAACATCGATGCCTTCCGCCAGCACGGTTTTCAGTTTGCCTGTAAACCATTGCACGGCATCGGGATTGGTCATATCAACGATGGCGCAAAGGGAAAGAAGGCCATGCCACAAGTCGGCCAGATAAGGCTTTCCGGTGTTGCTTTTAACGAAATAGCCGGCTTTGTCCCCCTCCAGATACATATCTGTTTTGATGGTTACATACGGATTGATCCAGAGGCATATTTTATATCCCATGTCCTTAATTCTCTTTATCATTTGTACTCTGTCCGGATACATCGCATCATCCCAGACAAAGTCGCACCACATATCGTCCCGTAACCAATAGCAATCAAAATGAATCACATCACAAGGTATTTCCAATTTGCGAAGCTTTGCTGCGTCTGCTTCCACCGCTTGCGAATTTGTACCCGCAAAACCGGTGGAAAACCATAGGCCAAAAGACCAATCGGGAGGCAATACCGCCGGGCCGGTGAGATTCGTATAGGTTGACACGATATCCTTCAAACCGCCTGTGATAATATAAAATTCCAACATGTCTCCGGGACAATGAACGCTGATCGAAGCAACAGATTCACTTCCTATATTGAACTCCGCCGGCTTGTGCGAATTCAGAAACAGCCCATAGCCATATGTACTGATATAAAACGGAATGTTTTTGTACGCCTTTTCATCACGGCACCCCAGTGTATCATAATTCCACATGGTAATCCGCTGTCCCCGCTTGTCGAACTCCGTGAAACGTTCACCCAGTCCGTAAATGTGCTCATCATAACGAAGCAATCCGCAAAAATTCATCCCGGCTATACTGCCGTCCGACCCGATTGTATAGCCAAACGGCCTGATCCTGTCCTCTCCTTCCCCTACGGGATTTACATCATCTGTGTTTTCGATATAAACCGCCCTTCCGTCGCTGCCGTATACAGTAAAGCTGAACGGATTCTTCCCGATCTCGACTCTACAACTGGCAGCCTTTATGTATAAGCTTCCGTCAGTATCACTTATTTCTCTATCCGGTAGCTTTTGAAGATAGTCATGATTTACAAAGTCAAATTCCGGTTGAGTCATCCGGCCCACACCCGCACGGATCTTGACAATATTGTCTGCAGCTATTGTAATTTCTGCGTCCAGAATACCGTTCCGCCCATCTGAAAGATGAAGCCTATAGCCGCCATTTATTTCTTCATACTCTTCAACTTGTCTGGCGTAGCGGTAATCTGCATATCTATAATTCTGATCAATCATTATGCCACCTCTTATTCCTTTGTATGTTTTTTCACATATTCCTCTATTTCCTTCGCCTCAGACACGTTCTCCGCCTCGGTATGCAAATAAAGCCCTTTTGACGACAGACCGTCGATAAGTGCAGGGATATCAGAAGACGGAGCCATAATGATCAGGCTCTTGCCCGCTTCCTGGATACGCCTTAAAACAGGAATATAATTGGCAGCGGAAGGCTGTCCAGCCACATGGGTCCATTGTATTGCCTTCAGTTTTTCCAGACTTAATAAGAACGGCAAGTGGGCAACCTGTTCAATCCCATCAAAATGATAGACCGGATAGTCCAGACACTCCATTTGTTCATGAAGCTCGGGCAGAACAAATTCCTCAAACATGGAAGGAGACAGCATGACAGAGAGATCGCACTGCATATGCTGCAACCGGCCGGGTGCAATCAGGTGCATCCACATATGTACTGAACCACCGCCACAATTCTCCCGGCACACCTGAAAAAACTTTTCAGTTGATTTTTTCCAACCCTCGTTTACCCTGCGGATCGCGTTTTTGAGCACTTCAGGTTCATCCATGATGGAAATCAGGACATTTCCCGTTCCGTACAGGTGGCATATTGCGTCCAGCGTGCCGCAGTTATCAGGCATGGCTACAAAATAATCATCTTTTGCATGATCCGCCAGATACCGCGCTATTGCCAGATGTTTTTCAAGGACAGTTTCATCATAGCTCGTGTCAGCTTCACCAAGATTATTCCATACTGGATCAAACCAGATGGTATCCTTTCCATAAGTCGGTTTAGCGCCAAAATAGTTGCAATGGCCGTCAGTTCCGTAATTTTGAAAAACTGCCGGCAGGCACTCACCGCCAAGGTATGTATTTTCAAGTCTGCGGATCGTGTTCATATATATGGTTTCAGGGTCTGTCCAATAACGGAGCAAGGATTGCTCATCCTCACAACCCGTATCATTGATAAATGCAGATGTATTGACACCCTCTTTTTTCGGCGCCCATACCGCAACACAGGCGCGATCGACAACTTCTCTTTCCCAAAATGCAAATAGCCGCTCTTTTACTTTATCTATATCTTCCTTATAACGCATCTTCCGGACTCCTTTACCTACCATTCGATTTTATGCGAAACATAGCGTGTATCATCATCAGGCAACTGCGGAAATTTCGTGTGAGGTTCCGTTTGATACCAGAACGCAGTAGAAGCAACATCGTCGCATAATGGCAGAAACCTGTTATCATCGCGTACACCCAACGCTTGTATTGTCACCCT
>JAEZMC010000375.1 GCA_023435805.1 Bacillota bacterium
TACCGGTATTGCTGCTGATGCCGGTTGCCGGAAGGATCGGCTCCCTGATCGGAGCTGGTACGTCGCGTTATGCAGGTACGTCTGACGGGCCAGGCCGGTGGTGTGTCGAATGCTGCCGGAGAAGAGATGTCATGGGCGGTCTTGTGGTTTATACTTTACTGTTTGCCGCCGCAGGAGGATTTTACAGCCTCTTTGCCGGGTTGTCCGGCGCGGCGTCAGCTTTCTTCATGCCGCTTTTATTCCTCTTATTTATCCCTCCGCTGTCGGCCTTTTTGCTGGCGAGGTTCCTTGGCAGGAAGCTTGACGGAGTCACGGGGGATATTCTTGGCGCTGTATGTGAATTGAACCAGGTTGTTTTTTTGGCCGCCGCATTTTTATTGCTGCCGCAGGCATGAGGTTTATGCGTCTGCACTCCACATCCGGGTACGGCATCTCGTTTCCACCCGCCCCCCTGCATTCTGTGATGTTCACACGGGAAATAAAGTATAATATAGGGGATATGGATGAGGGGTGTTCAAAATGAGCAAGGCAGCCGAACGCAATACTGGAGAAATATTGCAGCATTACGAGCTGGAAAAAAAGCTTGCGGCGCAGTTATACCATGCCGGCAAAGCTGAAAGAGGAAAGCTGTATCCCAGTCTGTACAATGAGCTTTTCGAAAAAATCCCCTTCCACCCACAGCTGGTGAACAAACAAACCCCTGAAGAACGGTATAAAGAAATACGGCATCGGCTCGGGATGATCCGGAAATATCTGTCCGGGGATACGGTATTTCTAGAAATAGGCGCTGGTGACTGCTTTTTTTCTTACGAAACGGCGAAAAGAGTCCGGAAGGCATACGGTTTGGATGTCTCGGACCTGATTACAATGTCCGGCAACCCTCCCTCGAATTTTCAGCTTATTATAACAGACGGTGTACAAATACCCCTCGATGAAAACAGTGTCGATTTTGCATATAGTGATCAGCTTATGGAGCATTTGCACCCGGAGGATGCAATTGAGCAATTGCATAACATCTATCGGGTATTGGTTTCGAAGGGCAGGTATTGCTGCATTACACCCAACAGACTGACAGGCCCGCACGATGTATCAAAGTATTTCGACGATACGGCCACCTGCTTTCACCTGAAGGAATATACGATGACAGAATTGACGGATATTTTCCGGAAGGCCGGATTTAGAAAAATCAGAGCGGTTTGCGGAGGCAGGGGCTTCTATTTTCCTATCCCGGTTCGCCTGCTTTGCCATATTGAAAAATGGATCGGCAGTTATGACGGCAAGGCGGTAAAAGCGCTGGCCCATTCCTTCCCAATGAAAGTCCTGCTGGATATCAAGCTGATCGCCCAAAAATGAGACCAGTTCATAGCAGCAAAAATATGGACCGGCAGATATCCACTGCCGGTCCGTCGCTTTTGGTATGAACTATTTTCGGTCTTCGACGTATTCAAAATAATCAAAATCGGCGTATTTCGATCTGGTGTGGGTGTCCTGTGCAAAGATGCCGACAAAGGTTCCGGTAAACTCGCCGAAATTGCTGGCTTCATCCGATAGAACAGTCATGTCCAGAACAGGTCCCAGCTTATGGAACGTATTGCCGTCGGTACTATAGGAGAATTGAAGCCGCTCCGTCATGATTTCAGCTCTCAGATAAACGGTCGCATCCTTTTCCACAATTGCATGCGCATTGCCGCCGTCGACATATTTTCCGTTTTCATATCCGTTTACGGCAATAATGTTTTGGTTCAGTTCCTCGCTGTATGTCTTGTAGATACAGTAAAAATTGGAGGTTTCATAATAACAGGTAAGCCCTGCAAGATGCTGATAATAATCAGCGGAAAAATCCATCTTGGTTGTCACGGTAGCATTGAAGGCAGTCAGCCGCCTTGCAATGAGACTCGGATGATGGTTGCTGGTAAGCGACTCGCGTCCGCGCAGGCGCAGATATCCGGGACGCGCGGAAAGATTCGCCCAATCGGGGGTAATCTCATTGCGGGGCGTGCAAAAATGAAGATCCAGAACGGTATCGTCAAAATCATACCGCGGGTTATCCTTCGGGAAGGGATGCTCCGGTAGCTTCGGCGCAGGTACGTACTCTTTGGCAATATTTGTGCCGTCAAACATACGCAGCCAGCCATCATCCGTCCATTCTACCTTCTGGATGGCGGTTTCACGTCCAAGGACACACCTCTTTTGAGGCATGACCGGACGGCCGCAGAGATGGGCAATATACCACTCGCCGGTTTGTGTTTCAATCAATGAGCCATGACCGGCTTTTTGAAGCACTTCGTCCGGATTGTACAAATCGAGCATGGCGTATGAAATCTCAGGACGCATGGCAAATTCCTCCACGCAGGAGGTGATGATCGGATTATGCGGACAGCTTTCGTAAGGCCCCGTAACGTTCTCGGAGCGCAGCAATGCAACACAATGTCCATACCCTGTGCCGCCCTCAGCAGTCATCAGGTAGTACATGCCGTTATGTTTGTAAATATGGGGGCTCTCTGTAAAGCCGCGCTTGGTCGCGCCGTACGTCAGACGTATCGGCCTTCCTATCAGCTTCTGCTGCTGCGGGCAATATTCCTGAATGATGATGGGACGCATGGTCTCATGTCCTGGACGGAAGTCCCGCTCCTGATTGACGACCCATTTTCTGCCGTCGTCATCATGAAACAGTGATGCGTCAAACCCGCTTGAATTGATGTACACAGGTTCACTCCAGGGTCCATGTATGCTGTCCGCCCAGATAAGTAAATTGTCCACATCGAATTGCAGCCGGTTTGAGTTATATACATTGGAATAAAGCACATAAAAGCGTTTTTCTGCCTCGCAGTAGCTCAGGCATGGCGCCCAGACGCCCTTGGAAGGAGGCAGGCAGGTCATATCGATATGCCGTTTGGTTTTCAATGCATGGTCGATCAGCTTCCAGTTGGCCAGGTCTCTGGAGTGATAGATTGGGATACCGGGAAACCATTCAAAGGATGAGGTGGCCAGATAAAAATCGTCGTTTACGCGTATGACCACAGGATCGGGGTTGAAGCCGGGCAGAATAGGATTATGTATCATGTTGCTTTCTCCTTTCAGGATGTTTGAAATATGGTAACAGGCCGTGCATTCGCCAGCCTGTCCGGAGGAACGAATCATGAGGTGCTTCGATTGTTTGACACTGCAATATGCAAAATACTTTTAGAAAACTGTTTTAAAAAGTATTTAGAATAATCATACGATCAATATGGTTAAAAGTCAATACAAAAACGTGTACAACGAAGGGATACGGCGACATCATATGCTGTCAATGAACAGTTCGATATGCTGCAGCGCCGCACCGACTGCAGAGGATTCCAGCTTAAATCTGCAGACATCCAGATAGCTTCCGTCCGTTTCAAAGGAATTCAAAAGGGAAACCTGATTTCTGAAAGAGGCAATTGTATGCTCCATATGACTGCCGACGTATCCGCCCAGTATAACACGGCTATCGAAAGACATCCTCAGCGTGTTAACTGCAAGCGCAAGATAGTTCAGGTATTCCTTCCACAATCCTTGATGCTGCAAGCTTCCCGAAGCGAGCAGCTTGAAAAAACCATCCAGGCTTCCATCCGCGCTGTCCGACAAGATATTGGCATTGCAGTAGGCGTCCAGGCAGCCGCTTTGTCCGCAATAGCAGCGTCTGCCGCCGGGAACGATGGTCATATGGCCAAATTCGGCGCTTCTCTGGTTGTCGCCGTGGTAAAAGGTCTTTCCCAAAGAAATTGCTCCGCCCACGCTGCTGCTCAGTGAAAGGTACACGACATTTTCCGCTTCGTTGAAGTTCCAGAGCTCGGCAAGGGCGGCCGCACTTGCATCGTTGATCAGGATGCAGGTGTAGGGTATGAACTCGGCAAAACTGCTCAGGCTGCCGCCGGTAAAGCCGAGAACAGGTGCATAGACAACCTGCCGGTGATCTTCCGACAGAAGCCCCGGAACGGAAATGCCTACGCCGAGAATCCTGCTTTGGTCTATTTGCAGGCCCTGTATAAATTCTTCCAGTTCTTTACCGAGTTCTCGAAAATACTCTTTCGAGTTTTTAAATGGCATATAAATCCGCTTATTTTTAGTAACGCTGGCGCATAAGTCTATTGCAACCAGCACAACGTGCTTTTTTGTAATATCCATTCCGATGGAAAACCTGGCCGCAGGATTGCAGCTGATTGCACGGGCTTTACGTCCCCCGGTGGAGGCAAAGCTGCCCTCTTCCCTGACAAGTCCCCGCTCCGTTAGAACTCTTAGGTTTTGGACGACAGTGGGGAGGCTTATATTCAAGGCCTGTACGATATTTTGCTTGGACAGGCTTCCCTCCTGGTAAATCATCCTGAAAATACGGTTTCGGTTGACTTTTTTCACATCCGTGCTGGTCGTGCCGGCATTCTGCATTCCGGAATATCACCACGCTTCGTATAATTTGACTTTATTTTATTTTAATACAGATGAATTTGCAACAGCGTTTTCCGCCGCCGACGTTCTTACCTGACCATGTAAGTGCCTTACTGTAAGAATTTCGTAAGAAAATCATCAGGGCGTCTGTAAAAAATCATTGATATGATATCTTTCAGGATATATCCAAATTTTAAACAAAGCCGGAAGGAACATGATAAAATGGAAAGAGGGTGAAAATCCGTTTACAGGTCCGCAGCAGCAACAGCCCGGCCGGAACGTGCAGCTGAATCGCTGCTGCAGCAATGCAGCCATACGCGGATATTTTTCAGGGGGTTATGATGAGTGCATTCAACATACTGGTGTGTGATGATGACAGAGCGATCGTTCATGCGCTGGAAATCTATTTAAAGCAGGAAGGTTATACGGTTTCAAAAGCATACGACGGCTGCGAAGCCTTGAAAAAGATACGGGAGGGAGATCTGCATCTGGTCATTCTGGACATTATGATGCCTGGACTTGACGGCCTGATGACGACCGTAAAGGTGCGTGAGGAGTTCAACATCCCCATCATCCTGCTTTCAGCCAAATCACAGGATACCGATAAAATCACCGGGCTCAATTTCGGAGCAGACGACTATGTGACAAAGCCCTTTAACCCGCTTGAGCTGATGGCCAGGGTAAAATCCCAGCTGCGGCGCTATACACAGCTGGGGAGCAGGGAAATCAAGCCCGGTGTGCTGAGAAGCGGCGGGCTGAGTCTGGATGATGAATTGAAGGAAGTACGAGTAGATGATGAACTGGTCAAGGTTACACCGATTGAATACCGTATTATCAAACTATTGATGGAAAACGCCGGCAAGGTCTTTTCCATGAACGACATTTATGAACGGGTTTGGAACGAGCCATCCTTCTCCGTTGAGAACACGGTTGCCGTCCATGTCAGACGCATCCGGGAAAAGCTTGAGATCAACCCGAAAGAACCAAAATATTTGAAGGTGGTGTGGGGAATTGGATACAAAATCGAAAAATATTAGATATTCTATTTATATGAAGGGTCTGGCGGTCTTCCTGATCTGGCTGTCGCTTGCGGGGTTATTTTCATCCTTTTTATATGCAGGAATATATTCGGATCAGATAGAACAGAAGAATTATTACCAAACCTGGAATTTCGGTGAAAAATTTGGAAGCTATGTCGGCTATGCAGCTGACCTTATTGACCGGCAAGATCCGCAGACAAAGGCAAACGGGACACATACAGATACGACGCAAACTCAATCAGATACGGCACAGGCACAAACAACGCCAGAACTGACAAACGTTGCAGGTATAGAGCCAGAAGCTATACCGCAGGCGGTAAAAGATGCTCGTAAAGAACGTGCACATAAGATTCTGGATGCGAGTGCTAATTTCAAATATATTATTATGGACACAAATGGCGGGATAATAGCGAATAACATAGATGTTGGCATGCTCGATAAACTGAAATCAAATAAGCTGTATATGGTATTAAAGGATGGCTACCTCTATGTATCGGAAGAGCGGTTCAGAGGCTTAATGGATGCTAGACTTACTGGCATGCCTTATACATTCTATGCGGCAGTCGAAGATAATTTACAGGTTGGGGATGCATTCTATGATGCTCAGATGGAGTTTAACAGAGTACATGCCTTGATCCCGGTCTTTGTAGTAATAGCTATTTTTGCGTTGTTACTGGGGATATGCAGCTTTGTCTACCTTGCCGCCGTAGCCGGACGTAACGGGAAGGATGGGGAAATAAAGCCGGCCTTGATTGACTGGCTTTATAACGATCTCCATATCGGTTTTGTTATATTAGCTGCCGTGATGTCGGTAAATCTTGCAGTACATACTATTTCAAACTTTAACGATGATATTTCAAAATCAGTTGGGATCTTTGCCTTGCTTACAATAGATTTTTTAATCGGATTGAGTTACATATTAAGCATGATCAGGCATATCAAACGTAAAACATTGTTCCGTCATACATTAATTTATAACTTATTCAAAGCTATAACCCGTATTTTAAGCCAGTGCTTCGTTGCAAATGCCTTTAAACCTGTAACAATCTTGCTGTTCCTTGCATTTGGCGGGTTTAATGCAGTATGGTTTGCCATTGCTACACATCTTCATGGAGTGTCTTCTTTATTAATGGTGATCGTTCTATTCGTCATCGATATGGTAGCGGTGCTTTATGTATCGAAAGCACTTGCTTCACTATCCCGCATTATGAAGTGGGTGAGAGAGATGACCAAGGGTAACCTGGAATATTCTCTGGATACATCGAAGATGACGCTGGTATTCACGGCTTTTGTCAAAGATATCGGCAACCTTCAAGCAGGTATAAGGCAGGCTGTTTCAGAAGCTGTCAAAGGAGAGCGGCTCAAGACGGAGCTCATTACCAACGTATCTCATGATCTGAAAACACCTTTGACCTCTATCATCAATTATGTGGACCTGCTGAAAAAGGAAAATCTGGATAATGAGACAGTCAATGAATATATCAGTGTTCTTGATGAAAAATCAGGAAGGCTGAAGCAGTTGATAGATGACCTCCTTGAAGTATCGAAAGCGTCCAGTGGCGATATGACTGTCAGCTATGGCAGCGTAGACCTTTGCTCGCTTGTAGGGCAATCGATGGCGGAGTATAGTGAAAAAGCCGCAGAAGCGGGATTGGATGTCCGGGTAAAGATGTGTGAAAAACCGACGGTAGTGCATGGAGACGGTACTTTGATGTGGAGAATCATGGATAATCTCTTATCAAACGCAGTAAAGTATTCCCGGAGAAATTCAAGAGTTTATATAGATATTGAAGATACAGGTACATTAGGTAAAATAACAGTTAAAAACATTTCGGAAGAACCATTGGATATGCCGTCGGATCAGTTCCTTGAACGCTTTATCCGGGGAGACAGATCACGCTCGACAGAAGGTTCAGGTTTGGGTCTTTCCATTGCTAAAAGCCTTGCTGAAATTCAGGGAGGGAATCTGGAATTAAGTGTCGATGGTGATTTGTTTAAGGTGATAGTAAGCCTGCCGCTTGAGGCAGCTTGATTTTAAAGTCGTGTACTATTTTTCAAATACCTATTGACAATATAAAGCAATCCGCTTAAAATGTCTGAAACATATCGATACACTTTGAAACCGTATCGATACACTCTGAATTTGGGGGGATCGCCTTGAGGATACAATCTACTAAAAAATTAGTACTGAATGGCGTAATGATCGCTTTGGTATTTCTGGCTACGTATTTTACACGTATACCGACGCCCCTGCCGGGTGGGTATTTCAATCTTGGTGACGCGGTCATCCTGGTGTCGGCTGTTTTTCTGGGGCCGCTGGGAGGTCTGGCAGCAGGCGCCATCGGTTCGGGTCTTGCCGATCTGGCGGCAGGCGCGCTGCTGTTTGCTCCCATTACATTTGTGGTAAAAGGGCTTGAAGGACTGATCGTAGGTCTTCTGGCGGTCAACTGCCTGAAAACGGCGAAGGCCGGTATCCGGCTCTTATGTGCACTCGTTGTCGGAGCATTCATCATGGTAGCGGGATACTTTCTTGCTGAGGCATACCTGCTGGGTCTGTTCAACAGCGAATTCGGACTGACGGCGGCGGTCGCGGAGCTTTTGCCCAATGGCATACAGGGTACTCTGAGCGTCATATTGGGTTATATATTGATATTGCTTCTGGCAAAGCTGGATCGGAATGTAAACAATTAAAACGCCTTGTATAATTCCTTTTTGGCGCCGCATACAGGACATTGATCCGGAGCTCCGTTCAGGATGGTATGACCGCATACTGGACAGATATAGACAGCGGAGAAGTTCATATCCTTTCCCGCTTTTGCAGCATCCTGTGCATCCTTGAACAGCCGGGCATGAATTTTTTCAGCTTCAAGAGCGAAATGGAATGACCGCTGAGCCCCTTTTTCGTTTTGGTATTCGGCAGCATTGAAATAGACAGGGTACATCTGTTCAACTTCATGGAGCTCGCCGTTGATGGCACCCTGGAGGTTTTCCACCAGTGTTCCGATACCAAAAACAGCACCGGAGGTCACTGTATAATCTCCTTTCTGGGTGTCCAGTACCCTGAAATGATTGTTTGCATGTACCTGTTCAGCATAGGAAATGGCTTCAAACAAGCGTGCGATGTTTTTCTTTCCTTCTTTTTCGGCCAGCTCTCCCCATGCAATATAGCGCATGTGGGCGGCACTTTCGCCACCATAGGCCGAACGCAAAAAGTCAGCGGTCATTGCATTTTGTACAGACATAATTCTTACCTCCATTGGCAAATAAATGATGATTTGATTTGTATGTTAGTATTTAACTTTAAATTGTAACCTATTCAAAAATTGTATATTCTTCAAAACCCGTGATTCACAGGTTGGAAGGCATATGGATTGATAATCCTTTGCATTATGTATAAAATAGAACTGTAAGACTTTAGCGGTAAAAGCAGACAAAGGGAGGGATACCTTATGAAGCTGACCATACTCGGAAACAATGGACCGTTTCCTTCGGCAGGCGGCGCCTGCTCGGGTTATCTTGTGAGAAACGGCGATACAAACATATTGATCGACTGCGGTAACGGCGTCCTTGCAAACCTGCAGAAATTTTTAAGGTTTGAGGAGCTTGATGCCATCATCCTCACGCACCTGCACAGCGATCATGTTTCAGACCTTCATGTGCTGAAATATGCAGTGCAGATCAGGCGGAAACGGGGACAGATGGACAGGCTGCTTGACATATACGCGCCGCCGGAACCGGCAGAAGAATATGAACGGCTGAATGTGCAGGATGCATTTGTGCTCAGGACCATTACAAAAGATACGGAATTAAAGATAGGCGATATTGCAATTACCTTTGCGGAAATGAGGCACCCGGCCATGGATTTTGCTGTGTCGATGGAAACCGGCGGCAAAAGATTTGTATTCTCGGGTGATACTTCATGGACTGAGTCCATTGTGCAGTTTGCTGCAAATGCTGATTTACTGATGCTGGATGCGGGGCTGCTTGAAAAGGATTTGACGGAAGGGGCACCGCATCTTTCGGCTGCACAGTGCGGAATGGCGGCCAGTCAGGCCGGTGCAAAAAGGCTGCTGCTGACTCACTTCTGGCCGGATTATCATGTTAACGACCTTATAGAGGAAGCACGGAGAAATTTTAATATCGTCGAAGCTGCGCAGCTGCTTCATGAGTATGAGGTATGACGCAGGAGGAACAGGTTTTGGAACCGTCAAAAAACCCCGCTTGTAGAACAGGCGGGGTTTTAATCGTGAATGGTATTATCTGATTTTATATTTCTTGAGTTTCTTGTCCAGCTCCTGAACCAGCTCGTCAAGCTGGGCGGCAGCTGTTTTCATTTCCTCGATGGCTTTGAGCTGCTGCTCTGTGGTAGCTGCAACCTGCTCGCTTGACGCGGCGGTTTCCTGTGAAACGGAGGAAATATTTTCTATGGCCGCCATCACATCGTCCTTATCGGTCTGCATTCTGGCGACTGCTTCATTGACATCCTTAATTTTGCTGACAATCGTCCCAATCCCGCCCGCAATATCTCCAAACGCCTTGTTGGTGCTGTCAACGGCAATGTTCTGCTCCTGGGACACCTTTTTCATTGCTTCCATAGCCTGTATGGCCATCTGGGATTCTTCACTGATGCTTTCCATGAGGTTGGATATTTCTTCTGTAGACTGTCTGCTCTGGTCGGCCAGCTTTCTGACCTCTTCAGCCACCACTGCAAAGCCCTTGCCGGCCTCACCAGCCCGTGCCGCCTCAATGGCGGCGTTCAGTGCCAGCATGTTGGTCTGCTCAGCTATGTCCTCAATGGACTGTACGAACATTCCAATATCCTTTGTTGTATTTGTAAGTTTTTCAACAACGGAGAAGATTTTTTCAGTCGTATTGAAATTTTCCTGGGATTTGTCACGCAGTATGTTGACCGAATTCATTCCGATGTCATTCAGTTGATGTATAATGTTGGTTTCTTCCATGACGCTGCTGTAGCTCTGGTAAACAAACCCGATCTGGTCGGAAAGCTTTTCAACCAGATGAACTCCCTGTTGTGCTTCTTGTGCTTGATTTGAGGCGCCTTTAGCGATTTCATCCACCGTCCTGGATATTTCAGTAATGGCGGCGGAGGCTTCAAAGGCGGTGGTACCAACTTTTCTGGATGCCTGTATTATGGAAAGGGATAATGTAAAAAAGCCGTCTATAAGAGTACGTATATCGCTCAGTACGGAATTGACAATGGAAGCGATCCCGGACAGAATACCGAAGCTTTTTGGATCGACAAATCTGGAATAGTCACCCTGCTTGATAACGTCCAGATCCTGGGCGAAGAGATTGGCTTTCCTTTTTACAATGAAATTGTTGCAGAATTTGCCGACCAGGGATGTCACAATTGCTGTCAAAACGATCACGATCACTCCGGTAACCGTACCTTTGACTGTTACGAATATAACGCTCATAATCACGCCTACAATTATGGATGTAAATAGATTCAGCTGCCCCTGGTTTATTTCTTTTGTTTTTTCCTTCTTAGACATATCCATCCTCCCTTGTATTAGTACCATAATTTACATAGTTCGATATTAATTGATAAATTCCTCTTTTTGGCGGCTAAATCAAGGTAAATTTTGTAGTAAAAAAACAATTGACAGCCATTGTATCATTGTATACAATAATACAAATATACAATTAAAGCAGGGTGAAAACATGCTGGAATTTAACAAGAAAACCAATACACTGGAGCAGACTCAGTATCGCTATTCATTACAGGACATTGCAGAACCCAATTTATACAGAGAAATATTCAGCTATGACGAAATCCCCAAATGCGCCTTTAATCACAGAAGAGTACCGATGTTTCCTGCCGACGAAATCTGGATAACGGACACTACCTTCAGGGACGGCCAGCAATCCAGAGCACCCTATACGGTTGAACAGATTGTAACGCTGTTTGATATGCTGCATAAGCTCGGAGGCCCTAACGGCATCATCCGACAGAGCGAATTTTTCCTTTACAGCGACAGGGATAAGCAGGCTGTATACAAATGTCAGGAAAGAGGTTATGCATACCCCGAGGTGACGAGCTGGATCAGAGCCACAAGAAATGACTTTCAGCTCGCAAAGGACATGGGGATGAAAGAAAGCGGCATACTGGTCAGCTGCTCGGATTATCACATTTTTAAAAAGCTGAACATGACAAGGAAACAGGCGCTGGACCATTATATGGGCATTATAAAAAGCGCCATTGAAGTGGGAATCAAACCCCGATGCCACCTGGAGGACATCACCAGGGCTGATTTTTACGGTTTTGTTGTGCCTTTTGCGCTGGAGCTGCGCAAGCTTAGCGAAGACAGCTGCGTACCCATCAAGATCAGGGCTTGTGATACACTGGGTTACGGTGTTGCATACCCCGGTGCCGCGCTGCCCAGAAGTGTTCCGGGTATCATATACGGTTTACGGCATCATGCAGGTTTCCCCAGTGAGTTGTTGGAATGGCACGGGCATAACGACTTCTACAAGGCAGTGTCGAATTCTGCCAGCGCATGGATGTATGGCGCATCCAGCGTCAATTGTTCGCTGCTCGGTATCGGTGAGCGCACAGGCAACACACCGCTGGAAGCCATGATTATCGAATATGCACAGCTCAGAGGCACTACGGACGGTATGGATACGACAATGATTACCGAAATTGCCGACTATTACGAAAAGGAACTGGGATATCCGATACCGCCAAGGACGCCATTTGTAGGACGGCATTTCAATGTTACGCAGGCAGGCATCCATGCGGACGGCTTGCTGAAGGATGAAGAGATCTATAATATTTTTAATACCAACAAACTGCTCAACAGGCCGGTCGGCGTGGCAATCAACCAGACCTCCGGTACTGCCGGAATAGCGCACTGGATCAACGGTTTCTTTGGCTTTGCAGGAAATAAGAGGCTGGACAAGAGGGACGACAGGGTGATCAGGATCAAGGAATGGGTGGATGAACAGTACAAGAACGGCAGAGTTACGGCATTGAGCGATAATGAGCTGGAGGAAGCAATAAAATTACTGGCTCCCGAAATATATGATCTGGTACTTTAGGAGGTACATGACATGGGAATGAATTTGGCACAGAAGATTATCAAGTCACACCTAATTAGTGGGGAAATGGTTGCGGGAAGTGAAATATCCATACGGATCGACCAGACCCTGACGCAGGACTCCACCGGTACGATGGCATACCTGCAGTTTGAGGCGATCGGCATACCAAGGGTTAAAACGAAAAAATCCGTAGCCTATATCGACCACAATACACTGCAGGCCGGTTTTGAAAATGCGGACGATCACAAATATATTCAGACCGTCACATCCAAGCATGGCGTTTATTTTTCAAGACCGGGCAACGGCATTTGCCATCAGGTTCATCTGGAACGATTTGGAGTGCCGGGCATGACACTGCTGGGTTCTGACAGCCATACTCCGACCGGAGGAGGCATCGGCATGCTGGCGATTGGAGCGGGCGGACTCGATGTTGCTGTAGCCATGGGCGGCGGACCTTACTACATGATGATGCCGAAGGTTTGCAGAGTAACGCTCAAAGGCAAACTCAACCCCTGGGTTACCGCAAAGGACATCATTCTTGAAGTGCTGCGCCGGTTGACTGTAAAAGGCGGCGTGGGAAAGGTCATTGAATATGCGGGGGACGGCATCGCCACACTGACCGTACCTGAAAGAGCTACCATTACAAATATGGGTGCGGAGCTTGGTGCTACCACCTCTATTTTCCCGAGCGATCAAGTCACCAGGGCATTCCTGAAGGCACAGGGAAGGGAAGGCGATTGGGTGGAGTTTCTGCCCGACGAAGACGCATTGTATGATGAAGAAGTAACAATTGATCTGAACACGCTGGAGCCGTTGGCAGCCAAGCCGCACAGCCCGGACAACGTAGAATCCGTGGCGCAGATCGGTGCCGTCAGGATCGACCAGGTTGCCATCGGCAGCTGCACCAATTCTTCCTATATGGATATGAAAAAAGTAGCCAGAATCTTAAAGGGAAGGAATGTACACCCGGATGTCAGCCTTGTTATTGCACCCGGTTCAAAACAGGTACTGACCATGCTGGCGCAGGAAGGCGCACTGACAGACATGGTTACGGCCGGCGCCAGAATATTGGAGTCTGCCTGCGGACCTTGTATCGGTATGGGCCAGGCACCTGCAACAGGCGCTATTTCACTGAGAACCTTCAACCGGAATTTTGAAGGCAGAAGCGGTACACCCTCTGCAAGTGTATATCTGGTGAGCCCCGAAGTAGCTGCGGCAAGCGCGGTTGCCGGTGTGTTGACGGATCCCCGCAGTCTTGGCGAAGCACCTGTTGTCAATATGCCGGACAGCTTTGTTATCAATGACAATATGATTCTTCCGCCGGCACCGGAAGGTACGGATGTGGAGGTTGTGAGAGGCCCGAATATCAAGCCGTTCCCTGTAAACAAGGAGATGCCCGGTGAGATGGAAGGCGCCGTTTTGATCAAGGTAGGAGACAACATTACCACGGACCATATCATGCCGTCCAATGCGAAACTGCTTCCGTACCGATCCAACATACCTTATCTGGCTGAATACTGCCTGACGCCTTGTGATCCGGAATTCCCGAAACGTGCAAAAGAGAAAGGCGGAGGCTTTATTATCGGCGGATCCAATTATGGTCAGGGCTCCAGCCGCGAACATGCCGCACTGGCGCCGCTCCAGCTTGGTGTAAAAGGCGTAGTGGCCAAATCCTTTGCAAGGATACACATGGCCAACCTTGTGAATTCAGGTATATTGCCCATGACGTTCGCAGATGAAGCTGACTATGACAAGATAAATAGCGGAGATGTGCTTGTGATCGAAAATGTCAGAGAACAGATCAAAGCAGGGAATGAACTGATATTGATGAACAAGACCACAAACACCGCTATTAAAGTAAGGACGGCTTTATCCGACAGACAGACGGATATCATGCTGGCTGGCGGCTTGCTCAACTATACCAGGAAGCAGAGCTGACCCAATTAACAATTTTAGTGTACAGGCAGGAAGCCTGCCATAACCTGATGGAGCGTGAATAATATTGAAGTTGGATTATGATGATAGCGAG
>JAEZMC010000226.1 GCA_023435805.1 Bacillota bacterium
TGCCAATGCTCTTCGCTGTAGCCTGGTTGACATATATATCCATGTCCGTCATGGTCCTGACGGGTATTTCACCGGGGTTCTTGCCATTCAGGATTTCAACCGCCATATCGGCCGTTTCCTGTCCCAATACAGGATAATTGATTCCGTAGGTAGCCAGCCCGCCGTCCTGTACCATGGAGTCTGCCCCGACATATACGGGCTTCTTTGCGGCTTCCGCCACCTGTGCCACAACCGGCATGGCGGATGCGATGGTGTTGTCGATGGGGGAGAAGACAGCGTCCGCCTTGCCCATAAGGGACTGGGCAACCTGCTGTACTTCGGAGGAATTGGTCACGGTGCCTTCGATGACTTCCATCCCGTTTTTGGCGGCATATTCCTTCAGATTGTTAATGACCGAAATGGAGTTGGTTTCACCGGAATTGTAAAGAGCGCCTATTTTCTTTATACCCGGTGTGATGCGCCTGGCGAGCTCCATGATTTTCTCCGCGGAAACGGCATCGGAGGTTCCGGTCACATTGCCGCCCGGTTTTTCCAGGTTGGGAACAAGGCCTGATCCCACAGGATCGGTACAGGCTGAGAAAAGCACCGGAATAGTGCTTGTTTCGCCGGCGGCAGCCTGTGCGGACGGTGTTGCGATTGCGACGATCAAATCAGATTTGTCACTGACAAATTTCTGGCAGATGGTCTTCAGATTGGTCTGATCCCCCTGTGCATTCTGGTAATCGATTTCAATATTTTCGCCTTCCTTGAAACCTTTTTCAGCAAGCTGCGCTATGAATGCCTCCCGTATGGTATTCAGAGAAGGGTGCTCGACGATCTGGACGATGCCGATTTTGAAAACCTTGCCCGTGGCAGCTTCTGTGGTTTTACTTGACTCCGGTGCAGCTGCTGTGCTTGTTGCGGCGGTTGATTCATTACCGGCCAGCGGGGCTTTGCTTCCGCAGGCGGTTACCGACAGCAGCAGTGCCAGTATGGTTAAAATGGCGGGGATGACCTTGAATACCTTTTTCATGTTATTGCCTCCTTTTAATATTATATACAATTTGTCGATTTTCTTAATGCAGATGTATAACAAAATACAACAAAAAACACCTATCCTGGTAAAAGGACAGGTGCTGACCTGCGGTACCACCTTTATTGATGCAACATGCGCTACATCCGCTTTAACAGAGTGCCGACACACTCTTTGCCCGATAACGCCGGCTGGACGTCGGAAGCTACTGAGTGCCCGTACCTCCAGGACGTTTTTCCTGTCGGTGAACCGGCCTTTTCGCTCCGCCCTCAGAGGCCCATTTGTCCGCTCCTGCCCGCCGGGATCCCAGCATCCCCGACTCTCTGTGCGACCGGTTTACGGTTTTACTTCCTCTTCAACGGTTTAAAAGAATATTATCACAAGCCGGATGCTGCTGTCAACAACATAAAAAAGGTTATATAAAAATGGTTGTATAAAAAGGCTTTTGAAGCGGCATTGACTTATCCTGGGACTTCTTGTACCATAAAGGAATGATGAAATCGTGCCCGGGGAAAGGATATCCCTTGAGGCAGGTTGTATGTCCATGGAGGTGCATTATGAGCAGGATGGGCTCGGAAATAAACAGGCTCCGGAAGGAAGCCGGCATGACACAGAAGCAGCTGGCAAAGCAGGTTGGCGTCACGGAGCGTTTCATAGAGGAAGTGGAAACCGGGAAACGGGTGCTCAACAGCGATCTGATCGTGAGGATATCCAAAGCGCTGCGCCAGGAAGTGGGCAGGCTTGATTTATATGATGAAAAGGAAGTGCTGCAAAAACCGGAACCCGACAAAAATGTAAAAAAAGTGATCGAGAAGCCGGTACAGGAGATCTGGACGGATGCGCTCGCAGGTGTCATCATGACCGTGCCGGTATATGATTACAAGATGGAAAAGGCGGTAGGTTCAAAACAGCTGCCGATCATTTCGAATAAAGTGGAGGGCTATCCGAAGGACAAGGTTTTCTATTTGACCGTCGAAGATGATGAAATGTCCGGCTTCAGGCTGATGAAGGGAGACATGGTGCTGGTCTGCGGTACGCAGGAAATTGAGAAGGACGCACTTTATTTTATTGAACGGGAAGGAAAAAGATCTATCCGCCAGGTGAAAAAGCTGGACCAGGATAAGCTGCTGCTGGTAAGCAACGGCAGAAGCCTGTCAACGGTAACCGTATCAAAGAAGGAATTAAAAGTCCTGGCCAGGCTGATCCGTCTCGAAATCATGCTTTAAGTAAAAAAGCACTGCGGCCGTTTATTGCGGCAGCAGTGCCAAATCGAACGCAACTATTTCTCCAGCAGGATCACCCTGGCCGGAGCGGCTTCCGTCCCGCTCATTTTAAGGGGAAGAGCGATCATCTGGTAGGTTCCCTCGCTGACATCCGCCAGTTTCAGGCCTTCCAGTATAATAATCCCGCTACCGAGCAGCTGTTTATGTGTTTCATGGCCGGGCTGTGCTCTTTCAATGCCGAGGGAGTCGATCCCCACGCCGGAAATCCGGCATTCCTTCAGATATGCCGCACCGGAAGCGTCAACAAATACAAATTCCTTATCAAAGCCATCGTAATACGAATTCCTGGTTTTTAACAAAATAAAGGAGCCCGGCTGGATATCCCTT
The DNA here is from genome assembly GCA_023435805.1 of Bacillota bacterium. Classification (GTDB taxonomy): domain Bacteria; phylum Bacillota; class Clostridia; order Acetivibrionales; family DTU013; genus JAEZMC01. The sequence goes on from JAEZMC010000226.1 coordinate 2,623, forward strand.
GTCTTCAAATGCTCAGAAGTAATCCGGTCCTGAACATCCGTAAAGTCATACACCGTACAGGCCACAAGCAATCTTGACAGTTCCAGTCCGTCTATGGTGCCGCCGCCCTGTATCATATGAAGGGGGGCGTCGATGTGGGTGCCTGTGTGCAGATTCATTTTCACGATGGTCTCATATACGCTGCCGGTATTGAAGTCACGGCCGACAACAAATTCAGGCCTGTTTTCCGGCTTGTTGTTGTAAACAGGTATATTTTCATCCAGAACCATGGATATGTCATATATTTTCACGGTAAGCACTCCTTTATATATTGATATACTGCGTCCGGAAAACAGCCGAACTGCATGTCCTCCGTGCCGCCTGATTTTATTTTACCTTGAAAAGGGTGAGGATGGAAGGGCATTTGCAGAAAAATCTGACATAATAAGCCTGGCGGAATCAAGGATCAAGCCTCATCGCTATTGATTCTTTGCGGCAGCACGGACACCCATTTTGTTTTTGCAATCAGTATGGTTGTTATGATGGCCGCCATGTAGTTTGAAAACAGATTGCCCCAGAAAACCGAATAAAATCCGAGAACATGTTCGGTGGCCAGGATAAAAATGTACCGCAGCAGCCATATCCTCAGAATGCTTGCCACCAGAGTAACGCCGGTGCGTCCCAGTCCGATGAACGCTCCCTGCTGTACCATGCAGATTCCGAAGCCGATAACGGAGTAGGTATAGATGTGGAGAGATTTGTTTGCCACCTCCAGAACTGCCGGCTCCCTCGTAAACAGTACGGTTATATGGGAGGACAGCGGCACCACGATGGCGATCAGAACCGCTGCCGTGATTGCGCTGATAATGCAGCCTGTAATGCAGGACTTTCGTGCTTTGTCACCCTGGCCCGCTCCGACGTTCATACTGACCATGGTTGTCACGGACGAGGCAAAGGAAGAGGGCAGAATGAAACAAACGGAGGTGATGTTGCCGGCAATACCCTGGCCGTTCATGACGATCGGCCCGTATTTTTCTATCTCGTTATTAATGAGGAAAAATCCAAAGTTCAGTATCAGGCTGGATAATGCGGAAGGCACGCCGATACGGAACAAATCACGGATAATGCCGGCATCCGGCTTAAAGCCGCGAAGCTCCAGCTTTTCGCTGCTTTTCTTGAGAAATAACTCATAGAACATCCAGATGCTGATCAAAATATTGGACAGCAGCGTAGCGGCAACGGAACCCACCACTCCCCAGCGAAAACCGGCGACAAAAAGGGTGTTGAAAGCGATTTTCATCACCAGCAGCAGAATCATCCGGATAAAGGCAGCTTCCGGCTTGCCGGCGGCGTTTTTTATCGCGTTGTATATGGACTCCAGAAAGGAGAAAGGCAGAACCAATGCATTCAATGCGAGATATATAAAGACGTCATGTGAAATTTCAGCATTTACATGCGAGGATACCGGGAATGCTGCCGCAACCAGCAGCGGTGCAGCTATAAAGCCCAGCAGGAAGGCGAAAACGAAAATCTGTACCGATATCTTCCTGGCATCTTCAAATTCACCGCGGCCGTTAGCCTGCCCGATGATGGCCATACCGGCAACACTGAGCCCCTGCGCCAGCGCGGACATCATATTGATGATCGGGCCGGAATAGGTAATCGCGCTGGCGGCTATGGTACCGGAAAAATTGTTGATAAACAGCCCGTCCACTACAGGAATGACAGACTGCACCAAACCCATCATGAGAGCTGGGACGGACAATAGAAGGATTGTCGGCGTTATGGGTCCATTTAGTATCAAATTCCGTCTTTCTTCCGTACTTTGATGCAAAAAGTTCAAATTCACTGCTACCATGCCAGCTTTCTACTTACTTCATATCAAACGATTATACCTCAACCTGCCGCACAGGTCAAATCCCGCAGGATGAAGCACGTATGTCGGGAGCTTCTTCGGCTATTGACGGTTTGTCCCGAATATGGAAAAATGATTCTGTACAGTCATTGTTATGATTACGGGAGGCGGATGAAATGAACAAGTCAATCAAGCTCGACAAAATAACTCTGGGAGTTTGCTACTATCCCGAACACTGGCGTGAGGAGCTCTGGGAGGATGATCTCAAACGGATGCTGGAGCACGGGATCGAAGTCATACGCATAGCAGAATTCGCATGGAGCAAGTTCGAACCCCGCGAAGGTGAATATACCTTCGAATTTTTTGACCGGTTTATGGAGCTGGCCGAAAAGGCAGGGATGAAGGTGATTTTCTGTACGCCTACCGCCACGCCGCCAGCCTGGTTGACTCACAAATATCCCGAGGTGCTCAATGCCGCTAAGGACGGTACATTATACCGCCACGGGCTGAGAAGGCATTACAATTACAATTCCCCTGTGTACAGGGATTTTACCGCGCGTATCGTGGAAAAGATCGCCTCGCATTACGGACAGCACCCTTCCATTATCGGCTGGCAAATCGACAACGAGCTGAACTGCGAGACCAGCGTATTTTATTCGGATTCCGACCATAAAGCCTTCCGTACTTATATGAAGGACAGGTTCAAAACGCTGGAGGCATTGAATGAAGCCATGGGTACGGTCTTCTGGAACCAGACCTATACTTCCTGGGAGGAGCTGCATCTGGCCAGGCCGACGGTGAATGATGTAAACAACCCGCACCTGATGCTGGAGGAAAAACGATTCATATCCGCATCGGCCGTTTCCTACTGCAGGCTCCAGGCGGATATCATCAGAAAATACGCAGGCCCAGGCCGATTCATTACCACGAACGGTGTCTTCGGGCACCTGGACAGCCACGAAATGACCGACACAGCGCTGGATTTCATTACCTATGACAGCTACCCGAATTTTGCATTTGATCTGGATCAGAGGATCAGCAGCGGAAACAAAAAGGACATGAAGGACCGTAAATGGTCATGGAATCTGATGAAGACCCGATCTATTTCACCTGTTTTCGGTATTATGGAGCAGCAATCGGGCCCTGGCGGCTGGGATGCCCGTATACGGCAGCCTGCACCCAAGCCCGGTCAGATGAGGCTCTGGAGCATGCAGTCCATAGCCCATGGTGCCGATTTCGTCAGCTATTTCCGCTGGCGTACCTGCTGGATCGGGACGGAGATATACTGGCACGGACTCAATGATTATTCCAACCAGCCCAATCGAAGGCTGGAGGAATTGAAGCAGGTCCGGGACGATGTGAACAGGCTCGGAGGGGTTGCGGGTGCCGTGTACAAAGCGGATATCGCCCTGCTGAAGGATTACTGCAACGAATGGGACGGAGAGCAGGACATGTGGCACGGCCCGCTTCAAAGCTTCAGCGAGTACGGATGGTTCTCCGCCGCCCAAAAGAGCCATACGCCGATGGACCTGCTGTACCTTCGCAGCAGCGGCTTGAAAAAGACGGGGGTGGAGGAGCTTTTAAAATACAGGCTGCTGGTATACCCTCATGCAACCATCCTTTCGGAAGAAACTGCCCGGCTTCTCAAAGCATATGTGGAGCAGGGCGGTATACTGGTCATGGGTGCGCGTACAGGCTACAAGGACGAGTACGGACGCTGCCCCATGCGCCCCATGCCCGGGTATGCCGGCGAAATATGCGGTGTCCGGGTCAGTGATTACACCTGTATCAGCCCTTGCGACAGCCCGGAGTATGCGGTATGGGGCGGGGAGGAAATTGAAGCGCTCGTATTCAACGACATTCTGGAGGCAATGGACGGGGCGGCCGTATTGGCAGCCTATAAAGGGAACTATTATGACGGTGCGCCTGCACTGGTAGCCAATAAGATTGGAAAGGGAACCGCGTATTATTTCGGAGCGGGTTTCAGTACGGACACGGCACAGGTGTTCTTAAGGAAGCTGGGATTTGACAAGCCTTTCGGCAAAATGCTGGAGCTGCCGGAGGAGGTTGAACTGGCCGTCCGTTCCAGGGATGGCAGGGAGTATATGTTCCTGCTGAATTATCTGCCGACGGTTCTGGAAATCAATATAAAACAGCCCATGCGAGACCTTTTGACAGGAGAAATATTATCAGGAACAGCCGAGCTCAGTAAATATGGTGTGAGGGTTCTGGAAAAACTGTAACAAGCGATGTGAAATGATACAGGCACATCATGTGCCGGAACCGGAGGATACGGGTTGTACGATACCATGAAGGACGTAACGGCGGCGATCATAATAAAGGACAGCAAGGTATTGATAGCACAAAGAGCGCCATTTGACAGAATGGCAGGCAGGTGGGAGTTCCCCGGCGGGAAGATCGAGCCGGGGGAGACTCCGCAGCAATGCCTTCGCCGTGAAATCATGGAAGAGCTGGAGGTGCAGGTCGAGGTGCTGGATTTTTTCGGGGAGAGCATCTTCCGCTACGAGCATGGTACGATCCGGCTGCTGGCGTACTGGTGCAGATGGACCTCGGGAGAGCACAGGCTGAAGGTACACAGCCGGATCGAATGGGTGGGCCGCGACGAGCTGGACCACTATGAATTTGCGCCGGCCGACATCCCATTGGTTGAGAAGCTGAAGGCTACCATGGCTTGGCATGTTCCGGGTTGTATTTAGGTGATTTGATCACAAAAAGGTCGTCCTTCATCTGAAGAGGTATGGTGGAAACAACGATGTGCTTATGCTTCAGCAATTCGCGCTCGATATAGATGCGCGTCCTGTTGTGCAGCACCTTGTGCCACCATTTTTTTACCGCGAACTGGGGAAGTATGACAGTAATCATTTCACCGGGCTGGTAATCGTACTCGGCCGATTCGATGAACTTCAGCAGAGGCTCCACCACCTTGCGGAAGGGCGAGTATTTGATGATCAGCGGGATGTCTGTCTGTAGCCTGTCATAATTTTGCCGCATCTTGTTTTCGCTTTCCTCATCCACCGCTACGGAAAAGGCTGTAACATTATCCGAAATGGTGCTTGCATACCTCAAGGCCCGAATGCTTGACTGATTCAAGCTTTCTATCGGAACAATAACACGGTTTTGATAATGCCTTTTGCTGATTTCCAGTATTTCATATTCCTCCGGTCTGATCCTGAGCTGCCTGGATATGGCAAAATAATGCCTTTTCACTTTCAGCATAAGGAACATGAGGAAAGGCACCAGAAACACAACAATGTAGGCTCCCTCGAAAAATTTTGTTGTAGCGATGATAATTACGACAATTGCTGTGACAAAGCCGCCGATGCCGTTGATCAGAGCTTTCATCCACCAGTTCCTGCCTTTTCTTCTGAACCAGCGCAGCAGCATACCGGTCTGGGA
>JAEZMC010000392.1 GCA_023435805.1 Bacillota bacterium
GCATAAGTACGCCTTGGATTTTCCACAGGCTTTTCCGCCGAAAAACAGGGTTATACACAGACTTATCAACATTATCCACAATGGCATATCCACAAAACGGACGTTCTGAGGAAAAAGTATACAAAACGGAAGGGGCGGACAGCCCCTTTATTGTTTATATTCAACAGGTCCGGCCGAGTTTGATGTCTGATGCCGACAAATAATCCACAATGAGTTTGTTTATCAGTTCCGGCTGCTGATGATTGATTCCATGCCCTGCATTCTGTATGATTTTATATCGAAAGCCGTTTTCATGATACCACTTCTCTGCCTTGGCTATGTCAGCCAGCCCGTCTTCCCGGCCAAGCAGGAACAGAGACCGGTCTTTCAGTACGGTAAGTTCGTGGTTATCAATTCGGGGTATCTTGTGATACATCATGGAGGTGGTGCGGAAGTATTTCAGGAGATATACCCAGTGCTCCATGATCAGAGGATTTCCCAGGAACATGGAGACATTCTGTCCGCCCATGGTGCGCATCAGCTTGCGTGCCATCTTTTCCGAGGGGAACAATATAGCGGGAAGGAATTTCAGCATTTTGCCCATGCCGCCTCCCCCGGCCGCCATCAGAACAGTTTTGCCCATTTTGCCGGAATACCGGACGGTATGGTTTATCGTCATCGCGGCACCATTGGACACCCCTGCTATAGCCGCACCGGCAATCCCCAGCGTATCGATCACTTCATCCAGCCAGTGTGCCTGGTTGAAATTACTGTAGTACTGCTCATTAGGTTCACTTTTACCCGGTCCTCCCATGGTGTCTATGGCATAAAGCCTGAAATTCTCTGCCAGCACCCTTGCGTTGTAGATCCACATCAGGGCTGAGTCATCACCTACTCCATGCAGTAGCAAAAGAGGGGGGAGGGATGTGTCACCTGCAGTGATAACATGTGTGGTGCCGTAGGTACCGGCAATGTCACTTTCATTGGTTTCCACGTTCCAGGCTGCCAGCAGCCTGTCGTATGTTTCATGGATGAGCTTCCTGCCTTCATCGTTCTTGTACCTGCTTTTCATGTCATTTACTCCTTTAAAAACATTTTTATTGACCTTTCAAACAATTCCCTTATTTTTTTCCGGTCTAGAGCATAATACAGTTTGTGTTCATCACGACTGGGCGTTACGATTCCTGTGCGGATAAAATAGCTCAGATGGTGTGAAACCGTGGAAGGCGCAAGCTTCAGCAGTTCAGCCAGCTCATTGACGTATTTCGGCCTGTCGGCCAGGAGCTCCAGCAGCTGAAATCTTTTTTCATCGGCCAACAGCTTGTAAAAATTGCCGAGGAGCTTTTTTGTTACTTCATATCCGAAACGCCGGTTTGCATGGATGCCCAGGATGGCCACGTCCCGGCCGTCATCCCAATGGAGCATCAGCAGGCCCACCTGGAAAAACAGGCTAAGATAAATATCCAGCTTCTTGTTGTAATTGCCGGTATCAATTCCGAAATAGTCGGATACAAAACCAGAAAAGTCCGTATCGAGCAAATGCTCGTAATATGGCCTGCAGGCTTCGACCACAGCATGAATTTCCGATTCGAACGGTTGATATACCAAGGTGTAAAACTGGCGGATCAACAGGCAAAAGCGTATTTTTATCTCCAGCGGGTTTTGCAGGCACTCACGCAGCTTTGAGCCGAATGACGAATCCTCCGGAGGAAGATTTTCAATATATCCGGCCAGTGCATCCGGCATGAATTCCTCCTGCGAATGCAGTCCGAGCGCATTTTTCGCCATGAGGTATATAAAATAATCTTCGGCTTGATTTTCCAGGTGTTTGACCAAATCAGGCACATCCTCTATTTCCGGATGCTCCAGAGCAGCTGTGAACAATATCGCATTAACAGGGGTTATGCCGGATATGCTGCAGGCGTCGTAATCCATGAAGAAATGAAGCTCCTCCTGCATGTGAGTTGAAAATACTTTTGCCCCGTTTTCACCCATTTTGATCAGAAGCTGGTCGGGTTCCACGCCCAATTCCTTCGATAGGGCAAGGTTTTTGTCGCCATTTGCCAGTATGTACATGGCTGCGGCAAAGTCCAGTGTCGGTTTTCTAATAAAAACGATGTCGTTTTTGTTCATTTGATCTATAGTCCCTCAATTCTATAATCTTATAATAATTGATATACATCGAATATTATAATTAAACAAAACAACATTCGATAAACATGGAATGATTATATACCTTTTTAAACTGAGTGTAAATACAAACCATTAATAATTAATAATTGATCAGTGCTTTATAATTTCAGACATACAATGCACAAAGGAGTATTATCTGTTGTAATGTAAACATTCAATTTCTGGAGGTGCGTATATATGAGAAGAAACAATTCGCTGCTGGGCGGGGTGCTGATAGTGGTCGGTGCGCTTCTGCTTGCATCGAGATACCTGTTCAACGAATCCTTCTTTAAGCTTGGACCCGATGATTTCTGGCCGATGATCATACTTCTGGTAGGCGTCGGCTTTGAGCTGGCCTTCTTTATTTCAATGAAGGCTCCGGGCCTGTTGGTGCCCGGTGGCATACTCACTACCTGTGGAATCCTCTTTTTCTTTGAGGTGATGACGGACTGGAGATTTGCCGCATATACCTGGCCTGTATATCTGATCAGTGTCGCGATTGGCCTTTTTCAGCTGTATCTCTTTACAGGCAGGCCCAGGGGGCTGCTGATTCCTGTGGGCATCATTGGAGGGACTGCAGTGGCATCCTTTATGATCATATTTTTCAGAATCGTACTGGGCACGATCGATCTCGGCATCATCATTCCGATCGTACTTGTACTGGGCGGACTTGTCATGGTTTTTGGAAGAGGCAGGCAAAAGACCGGCAGTTGGTAATGGTGAAGGCAAAAATGGGCAAAAAAGGTGGTTAGTCTGGCGACTAACCATGTAAAGGGGGTCAAAATGTATTTTGTGAGGTCACCCTTATTATTGACCCCTTTTAGCACATTTTATTCAAAAAAAATAAAAATTATTTTAAAAAAAAGAAAAAATTATTAATTGACCGGTAAAAAATGACTTTTTATTTCAGAAACAATGGACTCAATATGTTTTTTTGAACAATCTATTTCCAGATCTGCATATTTCTTGTAAAGCGGCATTCTTTCATCATATAGCATTGCCAAAGTTTGTCCGTCTTTCATAGCGATTCCCCTGGTGGCGGAATTTTTCAGTCTGCGTTCAAGCTGATACAGCTTTGTGTTTAAAAACACAAGCACACCGCATGCCTTTAAATGCCGTATGGCAGTATCGCTGTATATAACGCTGCCGCCTGTCGCGATAACATGTTTTTTCACATTTAGCCCCATTATGACTTTTTCCTCAATTTTCAGGAATTCATCAATGCCGCTTCTGTCAATAATCTCCTGCAGATAAGAGTTTTCCTGCTGCTGGATCAATAGGTCCGTATCTGTGAAAGGCATCTTCAAAGCCTTTGCAAGCAGCACGCCGATGGTGCTTTTTCCGGCACCCGGCATTCCTATCAATACAATATTCCGGCCTGACATATCGTCGAACGCCGTTGCTTTCCTTGCGTCTTTTTTTACATCGTCCGTAAACATATTATACGTAATCATGATAATAATAATAACACAAGGAGGCATACAAGCAAAATGGAAAATATGCGCGATAGAAAAAGCTATGATCAAACTTCTTCCGGAGACGGCGTACCTGGTGTAAGCGCTGACGGAGACCGCATCATCAACGCGGAGAGCCTTAATATTGATACCACACTGAATGACATTTCAAATGAACTCAGACCGGGGGAAACGCTGATTCTTGATATAGGAAACAACTACTTCAACCAGACAG
>JAEZMC010000128.1 GCA_023435805.1 Bacillota bacterium
ACGCGGCACTATATTATATGGGCCGCAGCTGCCAGGCACTGAATGATTCCAGAAGCGCAGTCGCGTATTATCAAAAGCTGATCAGCGAATACCCCGCGAGCAGCTATGCGAAAAGCGCCAATTCCAGGATAAAGGAATTGACTCAGATACCTTGATGCAGATCCCGGCTCGGCATCATCACAACCTGCTTCACTTTATTATTTGCTCTGCCGGAATGCCATGCAGCCCCGTTTATGCAAGGCCCTATTTGCAGCTGTAAATTGCCCGTTTTTTCCGGGAAAGCACTCAAATCAAAAAAACAGGATTTATCAAGGCAAATCTTCGAGATGAAATAATATGCTGGACAGGCGCAGCAGGTTCAGTGTGCAGATAAGATAGTACTGTAGCGGTTACGCTGCGGTATTTTTTTTGCGGAGTGGTTTAAATGGTTCGAAATGTCAAGCAGCTGAATGTTGTAATGAGCGGCGGCGGTGTGAAGGGAATTGCCTATATCGGTGCGTTTGAGGCAATCAGAAAGGCTGGTTTTGTTCCCCGAAATACAGCGGGAACCTCAGCCGGAGCCCTGGCTGCAGTCTTGTCCGGTGCGGGCTATGACACGCAAGGGATGTGGGAAGCCCTCGATGCGTTGGAATTTGACAAGCTTCAGAATCACAACCTGGAAAAGAAGGTTCCCGCCGTCAGACACCTCATTTCCTTTGCCAGGCACAGCAAGATACCGGCAGATGAGATACCAAAGGCTTTTTTACAGGCTTATGCCGGACACAGCAGATATATATGGCGTCTCAATGCAGCAGAAACACTGTCGGGTACCTTGCAGAACATCCTGACCTTCTGCAGGGAAGGCTGCCTTTTTGACGGAGACCGGTTGGAGGAATGGGTTTCCGGAGTCCTTGCCAAAAAAGGCATCAGGACCTTTGCCGATCTCAGAGGAGGCAAGTCTGATGAAAAAAACCCTTCCGGCTACAAGGTCAGAATGACAGGAGTGGACTGCAACAGGCTGAAAATCATCACACTTCCTGATGATGCGGCCTTCTACGGGATCGAGCCGGACCGGCTTGATGTGGCAAAAGCGGTGCGTATCAGTACGGCGGTCCCCTTTGCCTTCAAACCGGTGGTCATGTATAAAAATGAAAGCAGCAGAAAAGTGCCGTATTCTCTTATTGACGGAGGGGTTCTGGATAATTTCCCGGTCTGGCTGCTCGGAAACAGCGGAATTCCTGCGGCAGGCTTCCGCCTGTATTCTTCCGAAAGCAGCCCATTTAGCCTGAGCACGCCTCTTTCGGTATTCAAGGGGTTGATTTCCTCAGTACACAATATCGGAGCTCCGCCGGCAAGCGCGGACGCATTGGCGTATATGGGTGAAATAGACACCGGCAGCATCGGTTTTCTGGATTTCGGCCTTACTGATGAACAGAAGCAAAGCCTGTTTGAAGTCGGAAGGGACACGACGTTGAAACTGCTTGGAAAGGTGTGACGAATCATTCGGATTGTCGTAAAGTTATTCCAGTATCCTCTCAATGACAAGAAGATATGAAACAGGTTTTGTCTTTGCAGTTAATTTAATGGAAATAAAGAGGGTGGAGCCGGTTTACGGTCTCCACCCTTTATTTCCAAAATTCCTATAAGTGATGCTTTACAGTTTACTGCTTCATGGAGAGCATGTTAACAAACAGCCTGTATGCACCAGGGTTCATAGCCTGCTGGATCTGCCGGTACCAGACGACGGAGGTGTAGGTGTAGATGCCTTTGCCGTAGTTGGTAGTCAGCCACTGGCCATCCTGGGGCTTGTCTTGGAGACCCGTGTCATAGGAGGAAATGAGCTTGGTGTAGCGCGGATCCGCCTCGGAAATATTGTAGATGCTGCGTTCCTGCACCCAGCCGTCCCAATCGGAATCTACAATCTTGTTGGGGGTATTGAATACCTGGTTGTTTGGATCCAGTATGGTCACTTTCGCATCTTCCTCAACAACACGCCATTCAAGCGTTACAGGACCGATCGTCAGAGGATAGGGCGCCAGGCTCGGATCCCAACGGTCTGACTTGCCGTTCTGGCTGTAGTTTACTACCAGATTGCCACCGTTCTTTGCAAATTCCAGAAGCCTGTTGTTGGCGGTCAGAAGTTGATCGCTGTCCCTGTAGGCACGTATGCCGAGTACAATGGTGTCAAATCGGGAGAGGTCGCTGTACATGACATCGTCTTCCGTAATAACGGTCACATCCATGCCGATCTGCTCGAGGTATTTGTAAACTTCGTCCTTGCCGGAATCAAAGTAGCCTACCTTAAGGTTTTCAGGAAGGATAACGTTTGCCGCTTGCACAGTCAGGGCTGCATCATACAGGTAATAGGTACGTCCGATATGATCATACTCGATAACCTGGACAGTCTGGTCACTGACCATATTTTTACTGGTTGCCTTTGCTTTAAGTACAAAGCGTTCTTCTTTCAGGTTTGCCGGTGGGGTAACGGTGAAGTTGGCGGTCTTGTTCTGGTTGCTGCCGGTGAAGGACAGTGAAACCTGCTTCGGTTCAATGTTCCATCCGGAGGGAACATCAAGAGTAACGACGGTGGAGGTATTGCCTGTTACATAAGATTTGACGCCTACGGTAACGGGGATTTTATTTCCTGCAACGGTCGTGTTCAGAACATAATTTTCCGGCGTCAGCTGCAGCGAGTACTCAGGCATGACGGCAAAAAGTTTTTCAGATTCCTGGGTTAATTTCGATTGGACTCCGTCTACACTGTAGCTTATGGTAGCGGACAATGGGTTTTCTTCATAGGGATGGAAGTATTCCGCATTCTTCGGTACAGTTACAGTGTATTCCAGATTAATGCTCTTATTGTGTGCAATGCTTGAAGCGGAAGAAATCTTGGGAGAAGATACTGTCCAGCCATTCGGAGTATTAAGATTGACTTTTATGTCTTTGATGGAGCTTTTTCCTCCGTTATACAGCTTGACGGTAACCTTTGTGCTCTGTCCTTTTGCAACTTCATAGGAAGCCGGCGTTACATCGACGACCAGAAGGGAGCTCTGTGCGCTTGTTTCATAAAGCTGCTCCAGCTTTTTATTCAATCTGAAGGTAAGGTCATACTTGTCATTCTTTGAAAGCTTTGACTTTTCAATGATGGACAAACCTTCATTAACATCTTCGATCATATCGTGAACTTCCGAGGTTACTTTCTCAAAATCCGGGTATGCTGCTACGATGCTGTCCACGTCTGCCTGAAGCTTGTTGAGCATTCTGTAAACGGGTTTTTCATTATTGTAGCTGGCAGCCAGATCGGTAAATGTCATGGCAATACCATCAAACATATCTTCTTCCTTATCTGCAGGCTTGGGCAGCGTAGAAGAAATCAGCGTATGATAGGAAACAGCTGCTGCATCGGTTGCCACTTCCTTCCCCATACTCTGGGATATATGCATGTAACGTGAATTTTGGCCAAGTTGTTCATACGTAATGCCCAGTACGGGGTTGAATCCGGAGTAGTCCATTTTTGCCGTATAATCCTTAGCATCTCCTACATCGTACAGTTTTTTTGCCTGATAGGGCTGCAGACCTTCCTTTGTAATTTGTTCCGGATATTCTTTGGGATCCGCTGCTTTTTTGAAGGCATCAGCAGTGATGAGGTTCGTTGCCTGATGCTGTCCATGCTGTGACAGGACGTTGTTTGCGGAATTGAACACAACGTCAGGTCTGTAGGTACGAATGGCACGGACAAGACGTTCGGTGATCTTGTCAACGTCCCAGATCTTATAGGATTCTTCACCGAGCTTGGAAAAGCCGAAGTCGATTGCCGTATTATCGTATTCTTCACATAGTACAACCAATTCGGAGCCGATCATTTCCGTAGCTTCCTGCAGCTCTCTGGTACGAAGTGCGCTGTAAGCCAGGCCGGTCTCCTTGCCAATTGCGTTCTGGCCGCCTGCACCGCGGGTTGTCGACACCACAATGGTTTCTGCTCCTTTTTCAAGCAGACAGTAAGCCAGCAGGGAATTCCGCTCATCGTCGGGATGGGCGCCGGTGTCCATAATGGACGAAACACCGGTCAGCTGCTTAATTGCCATCCAGAGCTTGTCGGCTCCTCTGTCATTGGAATTCAGGGCGGCAGACGAGGGCAGTGGTACGGTCATTGTTGCAAGTACTGCTAGTGTGACTGCAAAGGTTAGTGCTCGAGTAAGTTTTTTACCCAGTTTCATTACAAAGTCTCTCCTCTTTTTTAATATTTCTGCAGCTTTCAGTTGTTACTGAAAGTAATTACAGACGGGGTTAATTAATAAAGTTAATTAAATATTGAAACAAATTGCTACGAATGTATCGATTGCTTTATTGATTCCTTTATTACGATGAAAATATATTTTGAATATACTTGCTGGTTACCAGGTGTGAAGTACCTATAATACCAGGTTCATCACATTTTCGCAAATCAATGCTTATGTTTAAAAGGGAGCATCTCCTGAAGTTTTGCGTAACTGCTTCAACCAGTGCTTCACCAAGCATATCTACTATGACACCGCCTAAAACAAACAGATTCACATCGATAATGCTCATAATATTCAGTATGGTTCTTCCGAGATAGGAGGCAATATAGTCAACAATACTGCCAATGTCGGATTTGTTTTTTACCCGGTTTTCAAAATCGTCGAATTTGGCGGACAAGGCGTGCAGATTGATTAAGGATTCCAATGAACCCGGCATGTCTACCGACGTTTTAAAATCATTTCCGTACATCAGATAGCCGATTTCGCCTGCAGTAAAGTGCTTGCCGTAGCGAAGCTGGCCGTTCAGTATAATCCCGCTGCCAAGACCGGTTCCCAGTGAGATATACACGAGATCCTCATTTTGGAGATTCCTCTTTTTATATTCCCCTATGGCGGCGGCATTTGCATCATTATACATATAGACCGGGATGCTCAGGGCGTTCTGTATTTTATCCATAATATTGCGCAAAGGATAAGTTGTGTAGACACCTACCAGCGGTCCAAGCCGTATTTCATCGTTTTCAAAATCCACGGCGCCTGGAAGTCCTATACCGATTCCATTGATTTTTTCCTTGGATATTCCAGCACCATTCAACAGTTCATTTACATGCTCTATGAGGTCGTGGGTCAGGACATTTTCAAAATCACTTTTTACCTGAACGGTTTTTTTTGCAATAATATCACCACTGACACTGACAATTCCCAGCTTGAGATAGTCGCCTTCGTACTCGACCCCGATGGAATAGACAAAATTGGGGTTGAACCGCAGCATCTGCGGTTTTCTGCCGAGGGCGGTCTGTCCTTCTCCTGCAGCGATAATAAAGCCTTTATCGCACAAGTAGTTTGTAATTTTGAGAACAGTTGGAGCGCTGATCCCTGTTCGTGAAGCGATTTCAGAGCGTGAAATTTCGTCAACCTCCATGATCAGGTTAAAGACAGTTTTCCGATTCATATCTCTTAAATGGGAAGCAATATATGGTTTCATACAAACATCCGATCCATATGTATTTTTACAGCTGCCATAATTCATTAAGGATATTTATAAATTAACTTTATTATATGATCGGGAACTGGCAAAGTCAAGGCATATGAGAAAAAATTTCTTCCGATGGGGAAGTTGTCCTCATTTACCAGTCAGACCGTAAACTGGGGAGTCTGTTTGAAGCCGGAAGGGACACGACGTCTGCCTGGAAAGGCGTGACGAATCAAACGGAAATATTTATTCTTTTATTTTCATAGTATTTGTATTATTATATAAGGAACGATGAATTGATAAACCGGTTTTTGTTATTTCATTATTCTATACTATAAAAGCATCTATGATGAATCTTTTTTTGCCAGGGGGATTGCAAATGTTCTATAAAAGTACTCGAGGCGGAATGGGCGGCATCACGTCAGCAGAAGCTATAAAGCGCGGTCTTGCGCCGGACGGAGGCCTGTTCGTTCCTGAAACCGCAGTAAAGCTCGAACCGGAAGAAATATACGCACTTGCAGATATGGACTACAAGGAAAGGGCCGTAAATATTCTGGAACGGTTTCTGGATGATTACACAAGGGATGAATTGGCGGAGTGTGTCAATGGAGCATACGGCAATGGTAGGTTTGAGGCAGACCAGGTAGCACCGGTACGCAAGCTGAACGACAACGTATATATACTGGAGCTCTGGCATGGACCGACCTGTGCATTTAAGGATGTAGCCCTTCAGATACTGCCTCGCCTGCTGGTAAAAGCAGTGCAGAAAACAGGTGAAAGCAGCGAGACCGTCATACTGGTGGCGACCTCTGGAGATACCGGCAAAGCGGCTCTGGAAGGCTTCATGGATGTGGAGGGCACGCGGATCGTCGTATTTTTCCCGGAAGATGGCGTCAGCCAGGTTCAAAAAATGCAAATGGTGACACAGGAAGGCGGAAACGTGTGGTCTGTTGCCGTTAAAGGCAATTTTGACGACACGCAGAATGGCGTGAAGGCTATTTTTTCAGATACGGCCTTAAATAGCGAAATGGAGCGCAAGGGTTTCAAATTTTCATCTGCGAACTCGATTAACTGGGGCAGACTGGTGCCTCAGATCGTTTATTATTTCTCTGCTTATGCCGATCTGCTGGCTGCAGGAGAAATCAGCAAGGGTGAAAAAATCAACTTTGCAGTACCTACGGGTAATTTCGGGAATATACTTGCCGCCTGGTACGCGCGTGAAATGGGCCTCCCGATCAACAAGCTCATTTGTGCCTCAAATGAGAACAATGTATTGACGGAATTCATCGAATCCGGTCTTTATAACAGAAACAGGGAATTTAAAAAGACCGTTTCCCCGTCGATGGACATATTGATTTCCAGCAATCTGGAACGGCTGTTGTACGAACTGACCGGACAGGACGGCCTTCAGGTGTCCGACTGGATGAACAGGCTGAAAACCGAAGGCAGGTATACTGTCAACAGCGAGTCCAGACGTAAAATTTCCGAGTTGTACTGGGCTTCCTGGACGAGCGAATCGGAGACGCTCAAAACCATTAAAGCGGTATACGAGGATTATGGTTATGTAATCGATACACACACCGCAGTGGGCATAGATGTGTATGACAAATATGTGATTTCTACCGGGGATATGACCAAAACGGTCATCGCCTCAACTGCCAGCCCCTTTAAATTCAACGAGAGCGTTGCAAGAGCCATCTTTGGAGAAGACGCGACCGCAGGCAAATCGGAGTTTGAGCTGCTCGACATACTGGCGGAGGAATGCGGCCTGAAGATACCGGCAGGGCTTGCTGGGCTTAAAGACAAAGCCGTGCTGCATAAAGAGGTCTGCAGCAGGGAAGGGATGAAGGAGAAGGTCCGTGAATTATTAAGACTGGATTCATAACCCGGTCTGAATACAAAGACAATAAAAAAGGTTCAGAATAAGAAACAGCAGAAAAACAAGCGGTATGATCAGTGCAATGATGATCAACGCTTTTTTTCTTTTTGATATGTAAAAGGCAATCAATCTTTTCATAATGAATTTATATTCAAATGATTGAAGTTATATTAAAAGAATATGTATATTGGTTTACATAAATTGTCCGTTGAATAATATGCCTGCATCCTGTATGTTATTGTGGAAGGGACAGCCCCATGAACGGCACTGCTCTACGCACGGCTCTGCCCCATGAACGGCATGGTGCCGAATGTCCCGTCTGACTATAGCAGGAGGTGGGTTTTTGAGGCTTAATAAAAGAATATGGAGTATACCGGTTTGCTTTGCTGTGGCAGCCTTACTGGTTATTTCGGCAGGAGCCGGCACTTATGTTTCGGCATCAGGCAGTCAGGCAGACAGGTTCAATATGAGCTACATCTATTTTGGTAATTCCAATACATACACCAGTTATGTAGACCAAACCGGAGGAGCACTGGACGATATTTCTCCAAGCTATTTCGACCTGAATACGGATGGAACACTTAAATTGACCAGTGCGGTCAGCAGGACTTTTATAAAGCAAATGCATGAAAGGGGTATCAAGGTCACCCCGTTTTTAAGCAATCACTGGGACAGGGCGATCGGTGTCAATGCATTGGCTAACCGTGAGCAGTTATCGTCGCAGGTCGCGGCGGCCGTCATGGAGTATGAGCTGGACGGCGTCAATGTGGATATTGAGAATGTAACTGAAAAAGAGAAGGACAGCTATACGGACTTAGTCCGTTTAATAAGGCAGAAGCTGCCGCCTGAGAAAAGCGTCTCCGTAGCAGTTGCACCAAATCCGTACGGGATCGTCACTGGCTGGCACGGTTCGTATGATTATGCAAAGCTTGCCCAGTACAGCGATTATCTGATGCTGATGACGTATGACGAGCATTATCAGGGCGGTGCGGCAGGACCTGTCGCAGGACTCCCATTTGTTGAAAGCTCCATCAAAGCGGCGTTGAAATCCGTTCCGGCGGACAAGCTCTTACTGGGCATACCCTTTTACGGAAGGATATGGAAGCAGGGGGAGAGCTATGGTGGTTACGGTATCAGCAATAATACGGTGGAAAGTCTGATCGCCGGATACAGGGGAAAGGTCACCTATGACAGCAGCACACAATCTCCGAAGGCAACGATTACAATACTGAATAACGATGTAAAACCTCAGGTTCTCGGAAAAACGCTTGATGCCGGAACATATGACATATGGTACGAGAACGAGGAATCCATCAAGAGCAAGCTGGCACTGGTGGGAAAATACGGCCTGAAAGGTACGGGAAGCTGGAGCCTGGGGCAGGAAACAAAAAACACCTGGAACTACTACTCACTATGGCTGAACAGTATCTATTTCAGCGATATACAAACCAGCTGGGCCAGGCAGTGCATTATCCCGGTAGTGAATAAAGGCTGGATGATCGGTGTGTCCGATTCGAAGTTTATGCCGGATGCACCTGTTACCAGAGCGCAGGCAGCGGTAATCCTGGTCAGAGCGCTGGGACTGGACACGTCGGCTGCCAAACAGGGACCTCTGGTATTCAGCGATACCGGAGGACATTGGGCCCGCGTTGAGATTGAAGCAGCCAGACAGGCAGGCCTGGTGAAGGGTACGGATATCGACAAATATGAACCTGACCAGGCATTGACAAGGGAAGAGATGGCCGTGCTGCTGGACAGGATACTGAACCCCGACGTTTCGGCAGACATGCAGGCTGGCACAGCATTTTACGATGTGACAACGGTTTCATCGCCCTGGTCCTATGCTGCCATCAACCGGATAGCGGCAGCAGGTATATTGCAGGGATATCCCGACAAGGGCTTTCATCCCCGTGATTCCATCAGCCGCGGGCAAATGGCTGCTTTGATGGAAAGATCGGCGCCTTTTCTTTCAAACAGTGTTGTACTTGCAAAATAGTCGTGCTATAATGGGATAAAATAAATAAGACAGTTCGAAACCATCCTGTCTGTAAACAAAACTACGGAATATGCGCCATGGTACGTCCATGGAGTGTATAAAGCTGATTTGCAGAGGGTTGAAAAACCCTCTTTTTTATTGCGGTACGTCCAGCGAAGCTGGACTAGACTTGCCGGATGGATGGACGGGAAAGGATATTGGGATGAAGAAAATAAGATTCATCGTAGAAGCTGCAGTGATCGCAGCCATGTATGCCGCATTGACAATTGCCATACCGGGAGGCTCCGGACAGATACAGGTGAGGGTTTCTGAAGCGCTCACTGTACTTGCGTTTTTTACGCCCGCCGCGGTACCGGGCTTGTTTGTCGGTTGTATGGCTGCCAACATTTTTGTGGGTGCCGGCCCATATGATATTGTATTTGGAAGCCTTGCCACACTGCTCGCGGCATGGCTTACCCGAAAAATGCCGGTAAAATATCTTGCGCCGCTGCCTCCAGTGATTATCAATGCAGTGGTAGTGGCATTTGTGCTCAAGCTTACGGCAAATTTACCGATACTGGTTACAATGGGCTTCGTAGCTCTGGGTGAAGTAATTGCCTGTTACGGTCTGGGTTATCCGCTTCTGCTGCTTTTGGAGAAACAGCGCGGAAAAATATTCAAGCGTTAGTGAAAACTTCATTGACAGGATAAATACGTTGAGTTATCATATACTCACAACCTAATAAATCTGGGGAGCTGGATCAATCCGGCTGAGAGGGAACTGCATCGTTCCGACCCATCAAACCTGAGACGGATAATGCCGGCGGAGGGAGTATATCAGCAATATTGATTTATGGAGCCCTCCAATCTGTTTCAGAATGGAGGGCTTTTTGTACAGGTTTGCGCAGACCTGTATAATACGGACGGGGATTGCGGGTGATGCAGGCCCGGAAAATTTTGGAGGGGTTTTGATGAAAAGACAAAATACATGGATGCTGGTAGAAGCCAGCATGATGATAGGACTGGCAATTATTCTGGGAGAATTTGTGAAGGTTTTTAAAATGCCGATGGGCGGGTCGGTTACAGCCGGTTCAATGGTTCCGCTTTTTCTGTTCGCCTACAGGTGGGGCTGGAAACAGGGCATATTGGCCGGTGTGGTATACGGCATCCTGGATTTGATTATAGGCGGCGTATACTCCATTCATCCGGTTTCATTGATTTTTGACTATCCCGTTGCTTTTGGTGTGCTCGGACTAGCGGGTTTTTTCAAAAAAACGCCTGCAGGGCTCATGGGAGGGGTGTTCCTGGGTATTGCAGGGCGTTTCATCTGCCATACCTTTTCCGGTGTGGTCGCATATGCCAGCTATGCGCCTGAGGGGCAGTCACCGCTGCTGTATTCGGTGCTTTACAACGGCACCTATCTGCTGCCGGAATTTCTGATTACAATCGTACTTACCGCACTGATCCTGAAATATGTAAAATTGCCGGAGCCGAAAAGGGCTGTATAAAGCATACCGGGAATCAATAGCGCCGTTCCGGGGGGATGGCGTTGTACGGAGGAATTCGTGCATCATGTGTCCCCCTGCGGCTACAACAGGGACAATTACATAAACAAAGGGCAGACCTGTCGTCTGCCCTTTACTTGTGAGTTGAGCCAATATAAAGAATATCGCGCTGCTAGACCGCTCAGCCCTGCTTCCCCATTCTTTCCTTTATGACGCGTGCCACATGCACACCGCTGGCACTTGCCTGTGAAAGGCCTCTTGTTATGCCTGCCCCGTCTCCGATAGCGAACATGTTGGGCAGTCTGGTTTCAAGCTCAGGTGAAAGCTCCAGCCTTGAACTGTAGAACTTCACCTCGACCCCGTACAGCAGCGTATCGTAATTTGCCGTTCCGGGAGCAATCTTGTCCAGCGCATGGATCATTTCAATGATATTGTCCAGATGCCTCTTTGTCAGCACAAGGCTGAGATCGCCGGGAGTCGCCTTGAGTGTAGGCTTGGTAAAGCTCTGGCTGAGACGGTGTTCATTTGTACGGATCCCTTTGACCAGGTCGCCGAACCGCTGTACCAGCACGCCGCCGCCCAGCATGTTTGACAGCGATGCGATACGCTTGCCATACTGGTATGGCTCATTGAAGGGCTGGGTAAACCGGTTGCTGACCAGCAGTGCAAAATTGGTGTTTTCGCTTCTGAGTGCCGGATCCGTATAGCTGTGGCCGTTTACGGTAATAATGCCGTCTACGTTTTCCGATACCACATGACCGTAAGGATTCATGCAGAAGGTCCGGACAATGTCGCCATACTGCTTGGTCCGGTACATGAGCTTTGATTCATACACCACGTCGGTGATATGTTCAAACACCCTTGCCGGCAGCTCCACACGCACGCCGATGTCCACCTGGTTGTTGATCAGTGAAAGCTTCAATGCCTTGCACTGCTGCGAAAACCATTCGGCACCCGACCTGCCGGGTGCGTTGATCAGATAGCGGCAGTGAACACTGTCGCCATTGGCAAGCTTCAATGTATATATGCCGTTCTCCGGCACGATTTGTCTGACTTCCGTATTGCATCTGATTTCCACGCGTTCCTTCAGATACTCGAACAGCCTTGTTAAAATTTTCAGGTTGTTTTCCGTACCCAGATGCTTTACAACCGCATGCAGCAGATGAAGGTCATTCTGCAGCGCCTTCTTTTCTATTTTGACCGCTTCCTCGCTTTTTGTGCTGAACCGTTCATCGGTGGCGCCAAATTTGACATTGACGCTGTCAACGTATTCAAACAGCCGCATGACTTCGTCTTCCGGGATGTACTCACCCAGCCATCCCCCGAATTGCGTCGTAAAATTAAACTTGCCGTCGGAATACGCACCGGCGCCGCCGAAGCCGTTCATGATACTGCAGGATTTGCACCTGACACAGTCGGTATTGCGGTTTTCTATGGTGGGACATTTTCTGCCGTATATATTGCTGCCCTGCTCGATCATGACCAAATTGAGCGACGGTATGCTTTCCGCCAGCTCATAGCCTGCGAAAATACCTGCGGTCCCGCATCCTATTATTGCAACATCGTAAATTTTTCTTTCCATAGCCACTCCTGTATATGAAATATCTTTCCTCTCTATTGTATCATATATTTATGAAGAACCATCCTCAATTTGAATAAATCTACATTCTCTGTCGAATGGATTTGTTGTGTCGACAGTATTCCCCTTTACCGGTCTCAGTTTGTGCAATATGCTTATTGCTTTTTGAATATTGATAAGATACAATAATTTTGTTCTTGGATTACAATTAATTTCATAATTTGACGCATACCCGTATAATTCCGGTAATATGGACCGAAAGTTTCTACAAGGCTGCCGCAAACGGCCTGGCTACGGGGCTCTGCTCGTGTCATAACCACGCTGCTTATAGCATCCAGCCCGGTTGGTTCAATTGGTTCGACACATGGCATCCGCCCTCTTTCACCTTTATCGGAAACGGATAACTTAGTTCTGAATCAGGAAAGGAAACCCGGATCGCCATGGAAGCGCTGAAACAGAGAATACTAACCGAAGGAAAAGCCATAGGAGCCGGCATACTCAAGGTGGACAGCTTTTTAAACCACCAGGTTGACGTATCGCTTCTTAATGAGATCGGCAAAGAATTCAAAAAGAGATTTGAAAAGGAACCTGTCACCAAAATACTTACGGTTGAGGCCTCCGGGATTGCAATTGCCTGTATGGCCGCACAGCATTTCGGCGTACCGGTTGTATTTGCCAAAAAGACGGAGGCGGTCAATCAGGATGCCGAGGTCTACGAAAGCGAAGTCTTTTCTTTTACCAGACAAAAAAGTTATAAAATAAGGGTGTCGAGGAAGTACCTTACTTCAAGGGACTGTGTGCTGGTGCTGGATGATTTTCTGGCCGAGGGAAAGGCGGCAAA
Organism: Bacillota bacterium; assembly: GCA_023435805.1. Classification (GTDB taxonomy): domain Bacteria; phylum Bacillota; class Clostridia; order Acetivibrionales; family DTU013; genus JAEZMC01. The sequence goes on from JAEZMC010000128.1 coordinate 13,231, forward strand.
CGGCTTGCTCCATATAGTCGAACAGTCGGGCGCCTCGCTTGCCGGTGTCGGCATTGTCATAGAGAAGGGCTTCCAGCAGGGTGGCCGTTGTCTGAGGGACAAAGGTGTCAGACTGGAATCCCTTGCCATCATCGACAGGATGGAGAACGGCAGCATTGCCTTCAGGCAGTCCTGATTTTAAGTCAGCTTTACAGGGCCAAAAGCCCTGATATATAAAAAAAAAAGAATTAAGGAGAGGTACAAAATGAAGAGGATTATTGCGCTGGTATTGGTTTGCATGATGACATTCACCTTTTTGCTCACCGGCTGCGGCAGCAGCGGCACAGGTGATGAAGGAGCGGCCGGAAAGGCTGCGGGCGACAAAATCGACGCCAAGGACATGAAGGTCGGCTTTATCTATGTCGGGCCTGTAAACGACGGTGGTTGGACGCAGGCGCATGACAACGGCAGAAAATACCTTGAAGAAAAACTCGGTGTAACTACATTATTTAAGGAAAGCGTTCCTGAGGGCGCAGAATCGAAGAAGTCCATTATGGAGCTTGTTGACGCAGGCTGCAAGGTGATTTTTACCACCAGCTTCGGATACATGGATCCTACGGAAGAAGTGGCAAAGGAATTCCCAGATATCAAATTCCTCCACTGCTCAGGTTCCAAGACCCTTGACAACATGAGCAATTACTTTGGAAGAATGTATGAAGCAAGATATCTCTCCGGCATCGTTGCAGGTATGAAGACCAAAGCCAATAAAATCGGCTATGTTGCCGCAATGCCGATCGCCGAAGTTTTCAACGGCATCAATGCTTTCACACTCGGCGTACAGTCGGTCAATCCGGATGCAAAGGTTATCGTCAGATGGTCCAACACCTGGTATGATACGGCCAAGGAAAAAGAAGCCGCTGTATCCGTACTGGACGAGGGCTGCGATGTGTTGACGCTTCATAACGATTCCACAGCTGTTCAGATCGAGGCACAGGACAGGGGCGCAGCCGTGATCGGCTACAATCTGGATACGCCGGATGCAGCTCCCAAGGCTTACATGACCGCTCCCGTATGGAATTGGGGCCCCTATTATGCACAGCAGGTCCAGAATGCAATGGACGGAACCTGGAAATCCGAAGCTTATGCCGGTGGTCTGATAGACGGTCTGGTCAATCTGGCGCCGCTTACCGCCAATATTCCCGAAGGCTCAAAGGAAAAGGTGGAGGAAGCACAGAAGAAGATACTGGACGGCTCGCTCAAAGTGTTTGCAGGCCCGATCTACGGACAGGATGGCAGCCTGAAGGTTAAAGAAGGCGAAGTAGTTTCCGAAACAGACATTGCGGTTTCCATGAACTGGTTTGTTAAGGGAGTCGAAGGTACAACGGACGGCAAGTAGCAGGCCGGAAAGTCACATACTTCCGCAATTGCCGGTGCATTTGCGGTGATATACAGAAAAAACGGGTGATTTTGTGAATTGTGATAATGCGTATATACAAATCGAGAATGTTACCAAAACCTTCGGGACAGTGGTAGCCAACAACAAAATCTGTCTTGATGTCCGGAAAGGCGAGATCCATGCCCTTCTCGGAGAGAACGGTTCCGGTAAGAGTACGCTGATGAACGTGCTGTCAGGGATTTATTCCCCTGACAGCGGTTCTGTTTTTATCGGAGGCAAACAGGTGTGCTTCAATTCTCCCAAAGATTCCATCAAGCTGGGAATCGGAATGATACACCAGCACTTCAAGCTGGTTGACGTACTGACTGCGAAGGAAAACATCGTTGCCGGCCAGAAGGGGGACTTCCTGCTGGGAAACAGGGAGCTTTCGGAGAAAATAGCCGCCATATCTGCGAAATTCGGACTGGAAGTGAACCCGGACAAAAAGGTCTATAACATGTCCGTGGGTGAGAAGCAGAATGTGGAGATATTGAAGGTATTGTACAGGGGAGCGGAAATACTGATCCTGGATGAACCTACCGCAGTTCTGACACCACAGGAAACACAGAAGCTTTTTGACATCACAAGAAATATGAAAAAGGCGGGATGCGCGGTCATCGTCATCACGCACAAGCTGCAGGAGGTCATGGAAATCAGTGACCGGATCACAGTACTTCGCAAAGGTGAAACTGTGGGTACGGTGAATAAAAATGAAACGGATATCCGTCAGCTTACGGAAATGATGGTAGGCAGGCCGATCAATTTTAGTATAGAACGGCCTGAAACGAAAAATAGGAAAACCATACTGAAGATTGATAATCTGACTGTATATAATGAGGATAAAGCAAAAGCATTGGATCGTGTCTCCTTTGAACTGCAAACCGGAGAGATCCTGGGTGTTGCCGGCGTGGCCGGCAGCGGGCAGAAGGAATTGTGTGAAACCATCGCGGGCCTTTGCCAGGTTGCTTCGGGGGAAATGCTGTATGAAGGCGAAAGCCTTGTCGGAAAAAACCCGAGGGATATCATCAAAATGGGCATCAGCATGAGCTTCATTCCCGAGGACAGGCTCGGCATGGGCCTTGTGGCATCCATGGACATGGTGGATAATTTGGTACTCAAGGATTATCAGAACCACAAGGGCATGATGATTGACCGGAAGCCGGCAGCCGAAAAGGCAATGGAGCTGATACGCAAGCTTGACATTGTCACTCCCGGTATCCACCATCCGGTCAGACAGCTGTCCGGCGGCAATATTCAAAAGGTCCTTCTGGGAAGGGAGATGGACTCCAACCCCAGGCTGCTGATTACGGCCTATCCGGTCAGAGGTCTGGATATCGGAGCTTCCTATACTATTTACGAGCTGCTGAACGAGCAGAAGAAAAAGGGTGTTGCCGTGCTGTATATCGGCGAAGACCTGGATGTATTGATGGAGCTCTGCGACAGGATCATGGTGATCTGTGACGGGAAAGTGATCGGCATAGTCAACGCCGGCTGCTGTACCAAGGAGCAGCTTGGGATGCTGATGGCCGGAGAAAGCTATGAGAAGGTGATGGAGGTGGATAGCCATGCTTAGGATTGCAAAAAGAACGGGACTTACCAGGAAGCAGTCCATTATCTACCGGTTCGTTGCCGTATTCGGTGCATTGGTTGCATCGGGTATATTTATACTGGCGCTCGGGCACAATCCCTTCGCCGTATATGCCTCCATGCTGGAAGGCGCTTTCGGGACACTGTACCGGTTTAAGGAAACTGTCATCAAGACCATTCCGCTGGTTATTACTTCATTAGGTATTGCAGTGGCTTTTAAAATGAAATTCTGGAATATCGGTGCGGAAGGTCAGATCTTTATGGGTGGCTTTGCGGCTGCCTATTTTGCACTGAACTATCCCGGTATACCGCTTCCTCTCATGCTGCTTATTATGGCGGTTGCGGGCTTTATAGCAGGCGGCCTGTGGGCGTTGATACCGGCGTTTTTCAAAGCGCAGTTCGGAACGAATGAAACACTTTTTACACTGATGATGAACTATGTCGCCCTCAAATGGGTGACCTACCTGCAGTACGGTCCATGGAAGGACCCGAAGGTGGGAGGCTTCCCGCTGATCGCCAAATTTGGTGAAAACGCCATACTTCCAAAATTCCTTGGAATACACATTGGCTGGGTGGTTATGCTGGTTCTGGTCGTGCTCATGTATTTCTTCATGAAAAAGACTAAAATGGGCTACGAGATTGCTGTTGTCGGTGAAAGTGAAAATACGGCGCGCTATGCCGGAATGAATATCAAAAAGATTATTCTCACGTCTCTACTCGTCAGCGGCGGGCTTTGCGGACTGACGGGCATGATCCAGGCGGCCGGCGTGAATCATACGCTGGGCATTGAGCTTACGTCGGGAATAGGTTTTACGGCCATCATTACCACCTGGCTGGGGCAGCTGAGCGCACCGGTGATTTTAGTCGTATCTTTTCTCTTTTCCATATTGCTGCAGGGAGGCTCGTTCATCCAGACGGCGTTTCAGATCCCGGCAGCCGTGGCGCAGTTGATACAGGGAACCATACTGTTTTTTGTGCTTGGCACGGAATTTTTCATACAATACAGGCTTGTATTCAAGGGAAAACCTGCAGTGAGCAGGCAAAAGGAGGCGGTATAATTGAACTGGACTGCATTTCTGTTTATGGCTGTACAGGCCGGGACTCCGCTCTTGTTTGCCACATTGGGAGAAATTATTACAGAAAAGGTTGGCAACCTGAACCTCGGTGTCGAAGGTATGATGCTGGTGGGCGCTGTAGCCGGTTTTTCACTGGGCTTTATGACGCATAATCCGGCGCTTGCGCTGCTGGGAGCTTTTATTGCGGGTGGACTGGCGGCGCTGATCTATGCGTTCCTGACCGTTACACTGCGGGTCAACCAGATTGTCACAGGCCTTTCATTAACCATATTTGGCACCGGCGTAGCCGGGTTTGCGGGAAAATCTCTGTCCGGCAAGCTGGTACCGGAGGATGTGAAAAGCTTTTTCGCAGATGTCAAAATACCGCTGCTGGGCGATATCCCGGTAATCGGTAAAATATTGTTCCAGCAGGACTGGTTTGTTTACCTGGGATATGTGCTG
>JAEZMC010000144.1 GCA_023435805.1 Bacillota bacterium
GGGTAAGCGCATAACAGGTAATGGCCACAAAAATACCGGTTATATTACCGTTGCCGGTCAGAGCCCGTTTATGCGTGAACAGCTGGACCTGGGTGTCGGTGAATATATCTATGGGCTGGGGGAACGCTTCACCCCGTTTGTCAAAAACGGACAGACCGTCGATATTTGGAATGAGGACGGCGGAACAAGCAGTGAACAGGCATATAAAAATATTCCTTTCTACCTGTCAAACAGGGGATACGGTGTGTTTGTCAACCACCCGGAGAAGGTTTCCTATGAAATCGGCTCGGAAAGTGTGTCAAAGGTACAGTTCAGCGTACCCGGCGAATATCTGGAGTATTATGTCATCGGCGGCGGAACGCCAAAAGCGGCGCTGTGCAATTATACGCTGCTGACCGGCAGACCTGCGCTGCCTCCGGCATGGTCCTTCGGACTGTGGCTGACGACCTCCTTTACCACCAGTTATGATGAAAAAACAGTAACAGGCTTTATAGATGGGATGGCTGAGAGAGATCTTCCGCTGCATGTTTTCCACTTTGACTGCTTCTGGATGAAGGAGAACCAATGGTGCGACTTTGTCTGGGATAAAAATGTCTTTCCGGATCCCGAAGGCATGCTCAAACGCCTCAAAAGCAGGGGGCTGAAAATCTGTGTCTGGATTAACCCGTATATTGCACAAAAATCCAGGCTGTTTGACGAGGGGATGGAGAAGGGATACCTTGTCAAAAACCCGGACGGGAGCGTCTGGCAGTGGGACAAATGGCAGGCGGGCATGGGACTGGTTGATTTCACAAATCCGCAAGCCTGCGGCTGGTTCAAGGCGGAGCTGAAAAAACTCATGGATATGGGGGTAGACTGCTTCAAGACCGACTTTGGCGAGCGTATTCCCACAAATGTGGTTTATCACGACGGATCCGATCCCTTTAAAATGCACAACTATTACACATATCTGTACAACAAGGCTGTCTTCGAAGTGCTGGAGGAAAACCGCGGCGTAAATGAAGCAATGCTCTTTGCGCGTTCGGCTACTGCCGGCGGTCAGAAATTCCCCGTGCACTGGGGCGGCGACTGCTCCGCCAACTATGATTCCATGGCGGAGTCGCTTCGCGGAGGGCTATCCCTGTGCACCTCCGGCTTCGGCTTCTGGAGCCATGACATAAGCGGCTTTGAAAGAACGGCGCCGCCGGATATTTATAAACGCTGGACGGCTTTTGGTCTGCTGTCTTCACACAGCCGGCTTCACGGCAATGAATCCTACCGGGTGCCGTGGCTGTTTGATGAAGAGTCGGTGGACGTTTTGAGGTTCTTTACAAAGCTGAAATGCAGGCTGATGCCATACCTGTTCTCCGCAGCCCTGGAAGCATCGCAAAAGGGCATCCCCGCCATGCGGGCCATGGTGCTGGAATACCCGGAGGATCCCGCGTGCTGGCAGCTTGACAGGCAATACATGCTGGGCGGCTCCCTGCTGGTGGCACCTATTTTCAACAATGAAAGCAAGGCGCAGTACTACCTGCCTTCCGGCACCTGGACCCACTTCCTGTCCGGGGAGGTTGTGGAGGGCGGCAGCTGGAGGAATGAACAACATGACTACATGAGCATTCCGCTGCTGGCCAGAGAAAATTCCGTCATTGCAATGGGACAAACAGACGACAGGCCTGACTATGATTATGCAGACGGCATTGAGCTGCACCTGTTTGCCCTGAAGGATGGCTGCACTGCGGCAGCCGCCGTCTACAACACCGATGGAGGATTGGAACTGGAATTTGCCGCGGAGCGATGCGGCGATAACATCATGCTGAAAGCATCGGGTCCTGATAAGCCCTGGAAGGCGGTCCTGAGAGGGATCCACAGCATAAAGGCAGCAGAGGGAGCCAGTTTTTCCGTCAGGGAACAGGGGGTTGTTATCACACCGGAAAACCAAGCAAAAAAAGTCAAGCTAACGATAAAATAACACCAACAGACAAAAAAAATGAAATTCTATCAAAATAGCTTGATTAGTTGAGTTTTGTGTAATATAATGTAAATGCCCAATTGCAGATGTGATATATATTTGCGGGTAATATAAATATTGTGCGGTAGCAAAAAACTACTAATCTTTCTAAAGCGAGGGGACTGTAAATGTTCGAAGACAAAGCGTTAGTGTGCAAGGATTGTGGACAGGAGTTTGTTTTTACTGCTGGAGAGCAGGAATTTTACGCATCCAGAGGCTTCCAGAATGAACCCGGAAGATGCAAGGAGTGCAGGTCATCAAGAAAGTCCCAGTATGGCAGAGACGGTTCTGCAAAAAGAGAAAGAGAGCTGTTTGATGCTGTTTGCGCACAATGCGGCAAGGAAACCAAAGTTCCTTTCAAGCCACGTTTGGACAAACCTGTGTATTGCAGCGATTGTTTTTCCAACCGTTAATCTAACCTTAAACTGATCTGGATTATTGCGTAAGCTACCAAGCCCTGTATAAAACCTATACAGGGCTATATCTGTTTGCATATCAAATCCGCAATTCTGTAGGATCAGCAAATTTTTATTTTACATAAAATCTAATTTTGTGAACTAAAATATCCATAGGATTTTCCACAGCCTGAGATGCATTATTTGCGGTTATGCACAGGTTTATCCCCATTATCCACAGCCTTTTTATTCACAAAACACCTGTTTTGTGAATAAAAAAAGAGGATGCGCAGGCCTTAGTATTTACGGATTTTTACCATTTATGGACGAATGTCGGTATATTCTATATATAATATTGCTATAATTTTAAGTAACGGCAATTTATGAAGAGGGTGAAATATTTCATTTTTTACTAAAGGATTTACGCTTAATAATGTTGAATACTTATATATGCCTTTCGATTGAATTGTGTTAAGAAACAGGTTGCTCGGGTAATAATATGGCAATAGCAGTCCGTATTCCGGGTCAGTTCGATAATACTATATAGGAAAGGGGCAATAGTCTATGAAGTTCATAATTAATGGAAAGAATTTTGAAGTGACCGATGCATTAAGGGAGAGGGTTAATAAAAAGCTTGGAAAGCTCGAAAAATTCTTCAATCCGCAGACTGAGGCACATGTAATGATGAGTGTCCAGAGAAACAGGCACATTCTTGAGGTGACCATTCTTTCCAACGGGATCACCCTTCGCGCTGAAGTAGTTAACGATGACATGTACACCTGTATTGACAAGGCGGAAAATATATTGGAGGGACAGATCCGTAAGAACAAGACGCGTCTCGAAAAAAGGCTTCATGTAGGAACCTTCCAGCCGGAAAGCTTCAGTACGGATATTGCTGTGGAAGAGGAAAAGGAATTCAACGTGGTGCGCACCAAGAGGTTCGCCATTAAACCAATGCCGGTGGAGGAAGCCATTTTGCAGATGAACCTGCTCGGACATGAGTTCTTTGTATTCTCCAATGCTGAGACGAATGAAGTCAATGTAGTTTATAAACGTAGGGACGGAAATTACGGCTTGATCGAACCGGAATTTTAGAAGAAGCAAGAAGTAAGTGAAGTCGTCCGGCTGCTGCAGCATGTGACGGCGGCAAAGAAGACGAAATATAAGAGGCGGGAATCCCGCCTCTTTTCATTTTGTTATATTTCAATATTTGTATCATCCGTTTTCGCTTATCATGCCTTTTTCATCTCCCGGTGCCTTTTCCGGGAGGTCTGCTGCAGTAATGCGGACCTTTCTCCCCGGCCACCAGTTCAGTTCGCCGGCTTTCACCGCGAGAGCGGGTACAAGCAGGCACCGGATGATAAATGTATCCAGCAGCAGGCCAACTGATGCGGCGAAGCCGATCTCCACCAGCGGCTTGATTGGAGAAGCCATCATGGCGCCGAAGGTTCCTGCCATAATGATACCGCAGGAGGTAATAATGCCGCCCGTAGCTGCAAGCGCCCTCCGTACGCCTCCTGTGACCTCCCCCGGTCTGTATTCTTCCCTGATGCGCGAAATAAGAAAGATGTTATAATCGACTCCCAGTGCTACCAGTACGCAGAAGGAGAAGAATTGCACCGTCCAGTGGAGTCCGTCGTAACCCAGCAGCACCTGGAATACCAGGTAGGCAATGCCCATGGTGGTGATATAGCTGAAAATGATTGTTAATATGAGGTAGAGCGGCGCAATCAGGCTGCGCAGCAGTATTACCAGAACAACGAAAATTCCGAGCAGCACCAGGCACATGACCACCACGAAATCTCTCGAGGTAACATCCCTGACTTCACTTAATACCACTGTTGCACCGCCTGCATGAAATTCCGAGCCTTCGAGAGGCGTACCCTTCAATGAAAAAGCCATTGTGGAATTCAGGTGTTCCACCGTATCCAGGGCTTCGCTTGTATAAGGCGGAATGGATAGTATCACTTCAAATACCACTCCGTCGGCGGAGGGGGAAATATAGTTTTCCATGGCTTGTTTAAATTCGGGGTATTCGTCCAGCACGCCGGGTGGGAGATAAAATACGCTGCCTAACGGATTGTCCGCCGCAGTACCGTTTCCGGTGTAAGCAGATCCGGCATCCTTGATGGCCGTAAATGCGTCGTTCATTTTAGATAAGGCAGCGCTGCTTTTTTCCAGACCGTCTGTAATGCTGTCCAAGCCCCCGGGTATCTCCGAAAGTCCCGAGCCTGCCTTCCGCTGTCCCTGCTCAATGGCCGAGAGGGAGGCTTTGATCTGATCCAGGCCGGCATTGGCCTTATCCAGCCCGGTTTTAATATCCTCCAGCGCCTGGGCGGAGTTTGTCAGTCCGGCTTGTGCAGATGTCAGGCCCTGCTGTGATTCGCCAAGGCCGCCTGAAATCTGTCCAAGTCCGGGCAGAAGCTGTTTCAGCGTACCGAGTGTCCGCTGGTAATCCGCATTTTCCGCGATGGCAGGCGTTTGCACGGCAAGCCCTTCCAGGAACTTCTCCGTGCCCTGCAGAGCCGCAGCAATATCAGTAAGGCTCTGTTTACCGGTGCCTAGGCCGTTTTTAATGAGATCAAGGCTGCCGGAAAGCTGTCCGAGGCCATCGGCAACGGCAGCGGTACCCTTTGACAGGGAGGACAGGCCATCTCCGGTACTGCCGATACCATCAGCCGTCTTTTTTGTACCGTCTGCAAGCTTGTTCATATCCGCGCTTCCGGAAGCCAGCCCTTTGGAAATGTCCGTCAAACCGGCTTTCATATCATCCAGGCCTTTGATCACCGGGGCAAAACCTCCTCCCAGCTCATTCAATCCTTCGGATAACCTTTCAAGCTGGCCCGGGAGGCTTGCCTCCGTTACTTTCTCGCCAAGCGGCCTGGTTGCCGTCCTTACTTTTAGCACATTATCCACCTTCGTCAGATTCTCCGCAATCATATCAATCGTCTGCAGGGATTGTTCGGACCATACATCCGCATCTGTTCTCATAACGATTTTAACAGGCATCAGCTTGCCCTGATCGAAGCTTTCGCGCATCATCTCAAAGCCTTGAATAGAGCTGGTGGAAGAGGGAAGCTCCTTCAGCTGGTCATAGGAGCGGCTGCTGAAGAAGGAGGCCACGAAAAACGGCAGCAGTATGACAATGCTGACCACAATAAAGCGCATGGGCTTCTTTGTAACCGCATCGGCCACTTTATGCCAGAAGCTGCTGATATGTGACTTTTTCTGTTCCTTTGAAGGGTGATGGGGCCAGAAAATCTTTTCGCCAAGTATGGCAATTATCGCAGGCAGAAGCGTCATAACGGCCAGCAGTGTAATAACCATACCAATGGCTACACTAGGGCCTGTTGCATTGAACAGTCCGAATTTTGCAAATATCATGAACAGGAAGCCGACCATGACTGTGCTG
>JAEZMC010000160.1 GCA_023435805.1 Bacillota bacterium
GAAGGATTTGCAGACATTCCACGGCTTGAATACACAATGGTAATTGTAAAAGTGCCATTCCTTTATAACATCAGCAAAGACAGGATGATTTATGAGCAGGAGAACCTATATCCCGTTGATGCCTTAATATACAAGTCGCAGGATTCTATAACGTGGGGCGCAAATGAGGTTTATCGTCTGTATGACCCAGAGAGGGGCTTTAGAAATGAATACCTGCTTTGTTATGATGATTTGCTTGTAGAAATCAGCTTTGACTGGGAGCCTACTCCAGAACAGATGGCGATCGTCGGGGAAAAGCTTGGTTCAGAATAATATCCACATTTCAATCTTCACTCATGAATACATGAAAGTGGCAAGCGCAGACAGAATATCCACATCAAGTATGACGGCATCGGGTTTATCCCTCTGGAGGAGCTGATGAATAAGGAAACGGCGTGACCGAAGTCACGCCGCCTATTGAAAGCACGAGGCTTTCAGACTTTTTCAATTTTACTGTTTTACAAAGCCCGGCTATTTACCGGGCTTTTTATATTGCTGCATGTATTTGCTGCGGCCTTTTTTCTTCTTCTTCATCGTTGCCATTTTTGCATTATGCTTTTTAATCGATCTGTTGAGTCCGAACGCCAGAAGCGCAAATCCGCCGAGAATCCCGGCTATGAAATAAACCTGTAAAGGCATTGTATTTTCACCTTTCTCTACATAATTTGTTTAGCGTTTTTCAGCACAAAATCAATTATATATATATCTATTGTTCAGCGCAAGAATAATATTTTGTCGCCGGGATATTTCTGGATCGGGTTTGCCGTACGCATCATATCCTGTCTGAATATTTCCGCAGCAGCATGACCGGGATCTGCCCGGAAGAAGAAAGGAAATTGGCAGTACCTGTCATACTCCGCCCTATGAAAAGAATATGATTGAGTATGGTTACACAAAACGGGGCTGCGCATACTGCAGCAAGCTGGAGGAAAAATGGAAGGCAGATATAAGCAAAAGATGAATGTTAAACCTTTTTTGAAGCTGCTGACGATTCCGGTTATAGCATCCTTGTCTTTTCTTGCCGTGCTGACCGGGATTCAGGCAGGAAATCTGTTGTACAAGCTGGATGCCAATATTGTGGAGAAGATTGACCCGGAGAATTTCAAGCAGACACTCAATCTGTCTTTTCCCATGATGGATACCATTTACAACAGCGGGAAAAAGAGCACTTCGTTTTCAGGCGAGGTAAAAGGCCTGTTTGCCAAAATATTTGAAATAGACCTGGACTCGCCCATGACCATTCTGAATGTGCAGTCACCGCTTTTTAAGAGCTATTTTGATAATGAATACAAGTCTCTCCTGGCGACGGATAATGACGGGCAAAAGCCGCAGGACCAGTCCACTCCGGGTACTGATGCCACAAAAGCCTCTGACTCCGGAGAAGGCGGGGTGACTGGAGAGACGGGCGGCGGAACGGGTAAGGACGGAAGCGCTGCAGGTGGTTCAAATAAAGACGGAACGAGTAGCGACGGTACGGGCGGCAGTGCCGTAGCAGCCCAGGTACCGGGCCAACAGGAAAATAACAGAAGTGAAGGAGAACCGGAACACAACCCGGGAAATGACGGCGGAACGCCGGCGGCGAGCGGAAATACAGGCAAGACGCCCTCCGATTCCGGGAAGTCCGTCGGCGATGCCGCGACAGCTCTCCAGCCTGACAACCTGCAGCCCGTCAGCAGCATCACCTATGAGGGGGGAGATGAGGAGGAGAGTGGTAAAAGCGATGTTGTAGCGCTCGATAAGGTGGTTGTTCAAAATTTTACCAATCATAAGATCGACATAGCCAAGCTGTTGAAAGAGCCTCTGAATCTGAAGCTCAGCAGGAAAGGACCCAAAGTGCTGATCTACCACACCCATACCACTGAAAGCTATGTTCTGAAGGCGGAGGACCTTGGCAAAAAGAATGTGGCAAGCTACAATTCCAATCCCAAGTACAGTGTGGTCAGGGTGGGGGAGGAACTGGCAAAATATTTGAAGAAATACGGTATCGAAACGCTTCATAATGCAACGGTGCATGATCAAAACAGAAATGCATCCTACGGAGAGTCTATTAAGACATTGCAGAGCTATGTGAAAAGCTATCCATCCATCAAGGTATATATTGACATCCATCGGGACGGCCTCGATTCAACGAAGCCGAAGCTGCGGCTGGTTAAGCAGATCAAAGGCAGGAATGCCGCACAGATCATGTTTGTCATGGGGACCAACGATTTGCTGCCGCATCCGGATTGGGAGGAAAATCTCAAATTTGCATTGAAGGTCGAGCAGAAGCTCAATGAAAAGTATCCCGGCCTTGCGAGGCCGGTGTGGCTTGTAAAGAAGCGGTACAATCAGCAGGTTTCCGACCAGGCGGTGCTGATTGAGGTGGGAGGGGACGGCAATCTTCTGAGCGAATGTGTTGAAAGCATGAAATACCTTGCGGAGGCATTGAATGATGTATTAAAGGAATATCAGCGGTAATGGAGCGATCGGTCAAAAAAGGTTATGAAGAGGTAGAATTCGGGCAATACTGTATATATGAACAGAGTGGAGAAATTCAAGCAAAAAAGGAATACAAGACAGAAAAGCATCTCAGCAGCCGCATTGCTCCTTTTCCTCCTGACAGGGGGATTGCTGTCGGTGGACTATTCGAACAATTACCTGATGACGGGGCACAGGGGTATTGCGTTTATCGCCATGTATAACAAGCCGTCCAGCCTGGAAATTGTCTTCATGAATCAAAGGTTTTATGTCAATACACAATATATCAACCGCGATCTGAACAGGCTGAAAAACGAACTGCACAAGTCTTTTGCGAAGCAGGAGGAAACGTCCCCGGCGCTTCGGCAATAATAAAAGAATATTTGAGTATTGTACTTCAATCTGCTCCTTTATTTTATTGAATATGAATGTTATAATTATGTACACATTTGATGAACAAATCAGAGAAGAATAAATGAAATGACAAGGGGAAGCTTGAATGTCAGGCAATAGACAAGATTATATCAGAAACTTTTGTATCATAGCACACATCGACCATGGAAAATCCACACTTGCAGACCGGCTGATTCAGATGACCGGCGTACTGACCACCAGGGAAATGCAGGAGCAGGTTCTCGACAATATGGATATTGAGCGGGAACGCGGAATCACCATCAAGGCGCAGGCCGTCCGGATGGTTTACAAGGCATCCGACGGAAATGAATATATTTTCAACTTGATTGATACACCGGGCCATGTCGACTTCAATTACGAAGTATCCAGAAGTATTGCAGCCTGCGAAGGTGCCGTTCTCGTAGTGGATGCCGCCCAGGGCATTGAAGCGCAGACGCTGGCAAATGTTTATCTGGCGTTGGATCACGACCTTGAAATATTACCTGTCATCAATAAAATAGACCTTCCGAGCGCACAGCCGGATCATGTTAAAAAGGAAATAGAGGATGTCATCGGTCTGGACGCCAGTGATGCACCCCATATTTCAGCGAAAAACGGGATCAACATTGAATCGGTGCTCGAACAGATTGTCAGGCACATACCGGCGCCGAAGGGTGACGAGAACGCGCCGCTGAAGGCGTTGATCTTCGACTCGTTCTATGACAGCTATAAGGGTGTCATTGTACATGTGCGGGTGAAGGAAGGTTCGGTTAAACCCGGTGATACAATAAAAATGATGTACACCAAGAAGGAATTTACGGCGACGGAGGTAGGCTATTTCAGACCGGGGAAATATATGCCCTGTGACGGCCTTCTTGCCGGTGAAGTCGGATATATTGCCGCAAGCATCAAGAATGTCCGGGATACCCGGGTGGGCGATACGGTGACGCTGGCGGACAGGCCTGCGGACGAACCCCTGCCGGGATACAAAAAGGTGCAGTCCATGGTCTTCTGCGGTATTTACCCTGCCGACGGCGCGAAATACGGGGACCTGAGGGATGCGCTGGAAAAGCTGCAGCTCAACGATGCTTCGCTGACCTTTGAGCCCGAAACCTCGGTTGCGCTGGGATTTGGCTTCCGGTGCGGCTTCCTCGGACTTTTGCATATGGAGATTATTCAGGAGAGGCTGGAGAGGGAGTATGACCTTGACCTGGTCACCACCGCCCCCAGTGTTATCTATAGAATCACACTGACGGACGGTCAGGTTATGAATATAGACAATCCTACAAACATGCCCCCGGTGACGTCCATCGACAAGATGGAGGAGCCCATTGTAAAGGCTACGATCATGACGCCGGCCGAGTATGTCGGAAGTATCATGGAGCTTGCGCAGGAAAGAAGGGGCATTTACAAGAATATGTCCTACCTGGATGAGACAAGGACCATACTGACGTATGAGCTCCCGCTGAATGAGATCATTTATGACTTTTTTGACGCCTTGAAGTCCAGAACCAGAGGATACGCTTCATTTGACTATGAGCTGCTGGGATACAAGGAATCCGACCTTGTCAAGCTGGATATCATGCTCAACGGAGACATAGTCGATGCCCTGACGTTCATTGTGCACACGGACAAGGCCTACGCCAGAGGACGTCGTATTGCCGAGAAGCTGAAGGAGACCATACATCGGCAGCAGTTTGAAATACCGATACAGGCATGCATAGGCGGCAAGATTATTGCAAGGGAAACAGTAAGCGCATACAGGAAGGACGTTCTGGCCAAGTGCTATGGCGGAGATATTACAAGAAAGAAGAAGCTGCTGGAGAAGCAGAAGGAAGGTAAGCGGCGCATGCGCCAGGTCGGTTCGGTCGAGGTTCCCCAGGAAGCCTTCATGAGCGTGCTGAAGCTGGACTAGACCCAGTTGCTTTACAGCCTTATATAGTCCAAAGCACGGCACTGTGGAGCATAAGCCGCAGACGGTCGGTTGCCGGACAAAATGGTGATGGATATGGACAACGGTATTGGAATATACATTCATATACCCTTTTGCAAAGCAAAATGCTATTATTGCGATTTTCATTCTTATTCCGGCAGGGAGCACCTTGCCGGACCTTATTTTGATGCGCTTTTTTCCGAAATGACCTGCCGCGCGGAAACCATCCGCCACAGGCCTGTGCGGACCGTTTTCATAGGCGGCGGCACGCCATCGCTGGTGGATCCGGGATATATCGGCAGTGTGCTCGAGCTATGCTCAAAGCTGTTCAAACTGGAGCATGATGCGGAAATCAGCCTGGAAAGCAACCCGGGCACACTCAGTCCGGAAAGCCTGAAAGCATACAGGGCCGCAGGGGTCAACCGGCTCAGCATCGGACTGCAGGCATGGCAGGACAGGCTGCTGCAGGACCTCGGAAGGATCCACCGGAGACGGCAGTTCGTGGAAAATCTTGAAGCCGCCTGTCAGGCGGGCTTTCGTAATATCAACGCAGACCTGATTTTCGGCCTGCCCAATCAGAGCTTCGAGGACTGGGCGGAAACACTGGAGGCTGTAACCGGGCAAGGTTCGCCCTCGGGAATCACCCATCTTTCCTGCTACAGCCTTAAAATTGAAGAAGGTACCCATTTTGGTGACCGGTATGAGGCCGGTACGCTCAAACCGGCTGATGACGAACTGGACCGGCGCATGTATGCGCATGCGGTGCAAACATTGTCCGGGAAGGGCTACAGACATTATGAAATATCCAACTTCGCCAAACCGGGATTTGAGTGCAGACACAACCTCATCTACTGGAATGCGGAGGAATATGCAGGCTTTGGCTCGGGCGCCCATTCCTACCTGGACGGCAGACGCTTCGGAAATATTCCGAAAATTGAGGAGTACGTCGAAGCTGTTCGTCGGATTAATCAGGACGGTGCGGAAAAGCTGCACCAGGAGGTGCAGCTCATTGATACACAGGAAGCCATGGCTGAGTTTATGATATTGGGTTTGAGGCTGGTAGACGGAATCGCGGAAGCGGATTTCAGCGCGAGATTCGGCATGGATCTTCTGTCCGTGTACGGGCGGGAGCTTGAAAAGTCTATGCGTGAAGGCCTGCTGGAGAAAATATGCGACCCGGGCCGCTGCGGAGACGGTAATATCAAATCCGGAACGAATGAAGGAAATACCCCATGCGTCCGCTATAAACTCACGCAGCGTGGACTGGACCTTGCCAACAGGGTTTTTGCCTTATTTATTCAATAAAACAGAGAAAAATGCATCTTGACAAAAAAATTTCCAGGTGATATTTTTATTATGTTAGCACTCGATAACGTAGAGTGCTAACAAACAAATAATAATTTAGAAACGTATATATAATATATATGTACGGTGATTAATTTACAGGGGTGTATGAGATGATAATGGATGATAGAAAAAGGAAAATTCTTCAGGCCATCATCGATGATTACATTGATACAGCTGAGCCGATCGGTTCGAGAACCATTGCAAGGAAACACGAACTCGGGCTGAGCTCTGCTACCATCCGCAATGAAATGGCGGATCTTGAGGAGATGGGTTTTCTTGCACAGCCGCATACATCCTCCGGCAGGATACCGTCGGACAAGGGCTACAGGCTGTACGTGGATCAGTTGATGCAGGTGCATGATTTAAATACGGATGAAATCGAAAAGATCAAAGCGGCCATGGAAATGCGCATAAATGAACTGAGTCAGCTGATCAGGCTGGCATCGGCGGTTTTGTCCCGTTTTACAAAATATACCTCCATGGCTATGACGCCGCAGTTGAAGACGAGCACCATCAAAGCAATACAGGTCGTGCCCATTGAAACAGGAAAGGCCATGGTCATCGTGGTCACCAATGCGGGTATCGTACGGAACAATTTGGTTAAAATATCCGAAAGCGTTCAGCCGGACATGCTGATCATGATATCAAATGTAATGAACAAAAAGCTCTCCGGTCTGACCGTCGAGCAGGTGAACGTGCGCATCATAAAGGAATTGGAGCGTGAGGCGGGCATTCCCGGAGAGATCCTGCTGCCGATCCTGCAGGGCGCGGCGGACCTGATCGAAGGAATTGACAATCCAGAAGTGTATATCGACGGCACGACGAATATTTTCAACCATCCCGAATTCCGGGATATCGTCAAGGCAAGGGATTTCATGAAGCTGCTGGATGAGAAGGTGAGCCTGAGCAAGCTGCTTTTCGATTCAATCGAATCGGGCGGGATTACGGTCAAGATCGGCTCCGAGAATGATATTACAGGAATACAGGATTGCAGCCTCGTCACGGCAAACTACAATATCGCAGATACGTTCATCGGCTCCATCGGCATAATCGGGCCGACCAGGATGGAGTACCCCAAGGTCATTTCATCCATGAAATATATCAGAAGGCTGATCAACGAAGAGCTGAGCAGGCTACTCGGGGTTGAATATATAAACGACGGTTAATATAACGGGATTCTATTCAGGAATGCCCGCAAAAATATAGCAAAGGATGAGAGGTAAAAATGAGCGAAAAAAAACAGCATAAGCAGGAAGAAAAGGTAGAAGCCGAAATCCGTACGGATGCCGGGAGCGAAAACAATACCGGTGCGGCAGAACAGTTGGCAAACCTGCAGAAAGAGCTGGAAGGTGTCAGGTGTGAACTGGAAGAAAAGACGAAACAGTGTGCTGATTATCTGGATAGACTGCAAAGAACCGCGGCAGAGTATGATAATTTTAAAAAGAGATCCTCAAAGGAAAAGGAAACGCTTTATGCCGAAGCTGTAGGCGACATCATCGGGGCATTCCTGCCGGTTATCGATAATATGGAAAGGGCTATACAGGCCATAACAGCGGACAGCTCGGCTCAAACCCTGAAGGAAGGCGTCGAAATGGTGTTCAAGCAATTTAAGGATGCATTCGCCAATATCGGCGTGGAAGAAATCAAGGCGCTGAATGAACCGTTTGACCCCATGCTTCACAATGCGGTCATGCATGTGGAGGATGAAGCTTTTGGGCATAATACGGTTGTTGAAGAGTTCCAGAAGGGTTATATATACAAGGAAAAGGTTATTCGATACAGTATGGTGAAGGTTGCCAATTAAAAACATATCAAAAATTAAGAGATAAAACTGGGAGGTAAAATTATGGCAAAGGTAATAGGGATAGATTTAGGCACCACAAATTCATGCGTTGCCGTTATGGAAGGCGGAGAACCCGTCGTTATCGCCAATCCGGAGGGTAATAGAACAACGCCGTCCGTGGTGGCGTTTTCAAAAACCGGGGAGAGGCTCGTAGGCCAGGTCGCAAAGAGGCAGGCGATTACAAATCCTGAGAGGACCATCATTTCCATCAAAAGAGATATGGGTACCGAGAGGAAAGTAAAAATAGATGACAAGAATTACACGCCGCAGGAGATTTCGGCAATGGTGCTGCAAAAGCTCAAGGCCGATGCGGAGGCATACCTGGGTGAAACCATCACGCAGGCGGTTATTACCGTCCCGGCATATTTCAGCGATTCCCAGAGGCAGGCTACCAAGGATGCCGGAAAAATCGCGGGGCTTGAAGTGCTCAGGATCATTAACGAGCCTACGGCAGCGGCTCTTGCATATGGGCTCGACAAGGAGCACGATCAGAAAATCATGGTTTATGACCTCGGCGGCGGAACCTTTGACGTTTCCATCCTGGAAATAGGCGACGGCGTTTTTGAGGTGCTTGCAACAAACGGAAACAACAGACTGGGCGGAGATGACTTCGACCAGAGGGTGATAGATTACCTTGCCGATACCTTCAGAAGGGAAAATGGAATAGATCTTAAAAATGACAAGATGGCCATGCAAAGGCTCAAGGAAGCTGCAGAAAAGGCTAAAATCGAGCTTTCCGGCGTAGCAACCACCAATATCAACCTGCCCTTTATCACAGCGGATGCGTCCGGACCCAAACATCTGGATGTAACACTGACAAGGGCAAAATTCGACGAATTGACCGCAGACCTGGTCGAAAAGACCATGGGCCCCACAAGACAGGCCATGCAGGATGCGGGTCTGACTCCGGACAAAATCGACAAGATATTGCTGGTAGGAGGCTCCACCAGAATACCTGCCGTTCAGGAAGCTGTCAAAAAGTATCTCGGCAAGGATCCCTTCAAGGGCATCAATCCGGATGAGTGTGTGGCTGTCGGCGCAGCGATCCAGGCAGGCGTACTGACCGGCGAAGTCACAGGCCTGCTGCTGCTGGATGTAACTCCTCTGTCCCTTGGTATAGAAACATTGGGCGGAGTGTTCACAAAGCTTATTGACAGGAATACCACCATCCCGACCAAGAAGAGTCAGGTGTTCTCAACGGCGGCGGATGGACAGACCAGTGTTGAGGTTCACGTGCTGCAGGGCGAGAGGGAAATGGCCCAGTACAACAAATCACTCGGTAGATTCCAGCTATCCG
>JAEZMC010000261.1 GCA_023435805.1 Bacillota bacterium
ACTCCTTCCAAAAAGCCCTCCGTCCGGAATCTTGGAGAAATATTCAGCACGTCCGGCTCAAATATATCCGCATAGTTGTCATACCGGCTCGGCAGCAACCCGCGGTCGGCCGCATATTTCACCACCAGCGGCCTTTTCTCATCATCGTAGATCTTCCATCCGTATTGGAAATTAATAAGGGCCTTGTCTACGCCATGGCTGATCAGGTCATCGATTACGGAGGTACGTTTCATACTCTGTGGCCCCAGCCAGAAATCCACTGCCCCGATCAGCCTTTCCACGCCTGGATTGTCCTTCAGCTTATCCCTGAGCGTAACCAGCACATCCGGTTCACCGGCGGTTTTATACCTTTGCTTGTTCTCCAGGTGCTTTCTGAATTTTTTCGCCATCTCGTTATATCCGTCGTTTTCTATAAAATCGATATAGAATATCCTGTCGTATTCGAACTTTTCCTTTGCAGGGTAATGCTCCAGCCGCATCAAATAATTCGCCCTACCCGGGGATGCAGCTTTCACAAACGCGACGGAGGTGTCGCAGGGTGTGTCTGAAGTAATCATGATCCCGGTTTTTAAGTCCGTCATTCCGACAAAAGGCATGGTGGATTTGTGTCCCCACATTTCAAACTCCCCGAAATCACACTTTTCATCTGCAGACACGCAAATACCTTCAGCATAAGGGATGGCAAAGTACTGTCGTTCCTCCTCACCGCAAAATGCTCCGGGAAACGGGATGGGTTCGGAGAGCGGAACATCCTTCCCCGCTTTCATGACAACTTTTATCCTGTCATCCTCCAGCGTAACGTCGGATACCAACACAAGCCCCCCATATCTTGCATCATAGCTTTGTGTGATTTCCATCCCGTTGCTTCCAATAAGCCTGATCCCTGTGGTAACGCAGCCGGCAACGGGTTCGGTGATATAATCCCTGCCGCTGCGCAGGTTCTTCATTTTAAAGGTATTCTGCACCGGATCATATTCCAGCTTTACGTATTTGTTCCCGATCCGGAAGGGGCCGTCGCCCGTTAAACTCCCTGCAGGGCGGCTTTCATGCGACAGAGTGAACAGAAACAGAAGAACCGGAAGGATGATGCCCGCCAAAAGGAGCTTTTTTTATTCAGGCCCTTTATGTAAAATACCTTCAGTGTTTTTGACAACCGGCTTCCTCCGCTCTCCTGTTTTCATGAATATATTCTATTACGGCATCCTTCTTTTTATTAATCATTTCCGCTGACACGGCGGTCCGCAGCGTGCGGCTATCCTCCAGAAGCCGGACATACTCGTCGACCATCCTTTCGCACGTAAACAGGCTTACAGCTTTGCTGCGCGCTTCATCCCCCATTCTCCGGCATCTTTCGTCCTTCAGTATATTGCGGATGCAATTTGTCAGCTCCTCTATATTTCCCGGTGTATACAGATATCCGTTTACGCCATGCTCCACGATTTCAGCAGCCCCGCCGGTATCGGACAGTATGAGGGCTTTGCCCAGCGCCATGCTTTCCAGTGCGGCAAGTGAAAGGGTCTCTACTGATACCGATGTGAGGGCTGAAACATCCGCACACATTAAATACGGCCTGACATCGCTGACATATCCGGTGATCCTCATGTGTCCGGCCAAGCCTTTTTCCGCTGCCAGCTTTTCCAGAAAGGCTCTTCTTGGGCCGTCTCCTATCAGCAGCAGGTATAGCTTCTGCCCTTCCTTTCTCAGCGCATGAACTGCCTCAAGCATGTGCTCATGGCTTTTTGCAGGCCAAAGCGAAGCGTTCATGACAATGACCGCGCAATCCCGGGGAATTCCGAATACATCACGGCATTCGCCGGGAGTGTGGCTTTGGTAGAATTGGTCGAAATACTCAAAATCAATTCCGTTCAGGATCACCGAAGCCTTGTCTGCCAATATCCCGTACCTTTCCATCCAGTATTGCTTCTGCCTGCTGCTGACAAATACGACCCGGTTCAGCCTGTTGATCGAGGGGGCATAGATGAAACGGTTCTGCAAAGCCCGTTTTATGTTAGGCGGGACCGTGTTGTGTATAATAGTCAAATTGTCCGTCCTCATTCTGAAGAGTTTTTTCAGGAGAATGCCGTATAGCGTCGGGTAATTGTCCACCATGATAAAAAAGTCCGGGTCGAATTCGGCCAAGTGCCTTTCAACCTTGATTACGGCAGCCGGGTCAAAGTATGCGTATCGTTTGATAAATTCGACGGCTATGCTTTTGTCCAGCCTCTGTGCAAGTTGAACGCGGATACTGTCCAGAACGATGACCTTTACCGTATATCCTTTTTTGCACAGCCCGTTAAATAAAAGCACCGACTGGACTTCCGCACCGCCGAAGCCTATGTTTGCCATTAGTCCGAGGATCTTTTTCATTTTACACCCCTCTTCAGGTAAGCTTATCTGTCTGGGAAACACCGAGGGCAAACCGCCCCGGCAGAAGCTGCATCAGATACCGGAACAGCTGCCTGATGGTCTCCCTGTTGTAGGTGGCATAGCCGATCAGGAAATAGCCGCCCATGACCAGCACGGAATAGGTGCACAGGGATGCTATTTTCCGCAGGATTCCATTGATATCGCCTGCCGGGAGCACACGGCCCGCGATATAGCTCAAGGCCGTGCAAAGCATCACACTGGCTGCCAGATACAGCAAGCTTTCGTTGACATGAATATATTGAAAATATTTTTTAACCATAAAGAAATTGAGCAATATAATATATACGAGCTGTACCAGCAGCAGGCCCAGGCCGTAATACGCAAAACCGACGTGCTCGACAATGATATATATGACGATACAGGTCAGCAGCTTGCTGATGACATTCCAGATAAACGAAATGCGCATGATCTGCCTGGCAATGATCAGGCGTACAATCAGACTGTCCAGCAGCAGCAGCGGAACGATCAGTATGGTATACCGGAAGAAGATGCTGGTCAGTTGTACAGAGGAGCTTGTAAAGCTGCCCCTTTCAAAAAGAACCGATATGACCTGCGGTGCCTGTGCCGCCATGATGAAGCAGATCGGCAGAACGACCGTCATCGACACCTTCAGATATTTTAAATATTGCTCATTCAGCTTTTCATACTGGCTCTTGGCGTACATTTCAATCATATTGATACCGAGTACGGTAGCTATCTGGCCTGCGAACACCTGGGAGAATATGCCGTAAATCCTGTCGCTGTAGCTTAAGGCTGTATACACTCCTTCGCTTTGGCCTGAAATGAGGTAAGCTGCGATATATTGGCTCAGAATGGACGACACCTGGGAAATGACTACGTAAAACATGTTTTTCCTTAATATGCTGTCAAGATGGTAAGCCCTGAAGCTGAACCGGAACCCGAGCATTTTGATCATCAAGCCGTTCAGTACGATGAATTGTACAGCGTAAGAAAGCAAAATACCTGCGGCCATGCTGACTACACCGTACCGCTTCCCCAGGAATATGATAACGAGGATGGTCAGAATGCTTTTTATCATATCCAGAATCATGGGAAAAGTGAAGTATTTATAGGAATCAAAAATATCCAGCAGGTAGTAGTTTGCAAGAATAAAGAAAAAGACCGGTATGATCATTTTGACAACGAGCATGTTTTCACGGATATCCGCCAGATTGAATTTGGATACCAGCAGCATGAATCTTTCAGGCAGCAGGCCTATGACAGCGCATACAACAATTCCTGCGGCCAGGTATAAAAAATAAATATAGGAGATGAACCTCCGGCTTTCCTCTTCCGAATTCACCTCGCGCAGCCGTATTGCATTCGGTACGATGACAGCCTTGTTGATGTTTGTAAAAAGACCGGGCAGCAGCAGCGTCATGGAAACACAAAAAAACAGAAAGTCGGTGCTCTTTGTTGCTCCAAAGTAATAGGAAACAATCATTGCCTGAACAAAAGAAAACACTCTTGCCATCAGGCTGAAAAAGGTCGAAAAAACAACGGATTTACTTGTACTGTCGGATTTCAACCTAATTCTTGCCATGTTTTTTACCATTCCGTCCCAGGTTTTTTTTCACCAGCTTTACATCTGCGTTGTTGTAGATGACACCCAGCATACCCGCCCCAATCTCCTTAAGCTTTTGGTAGTGCGTCTCGGGCTGTCTGCCGTGCAGATTCGATTTGCTGCAGATAAAGTAAACGCCGTCCGCTGTACTGGCCGCAATGAAACCCGACATATCTTCCGAAAGGGGGGCCGTATCGATAACGATCCGTTTATACCTGCTTCTAAGCTGGAGAAAGAGGCTGCCAAGCGATATCCTGTCCAATGTAACAGCCTGTGATTTTCTGATATCGTCCAGTGATAAATAGTCAAAGTTTTTGGTACTCGTTTTGAATATGCTTTCATCCAGCAATTTCAAGGTCCTGGAAGAGTCGGTCATATAAGCTTTGTCCTCCGTCATGCTCTTAAGGTCGAGCAGCAGGGTCCTGTTGCCCTGGGCCGCAAATTCACCGGCCAGCTGCTTCGATATTTCGCTTTTCCCATCGCTGTGAAATGGGCTGGTAATGGCAATGGTCCGGATTTCCCTGCCGGATTTTATTTCCTGCAGCAGCACATCGTCGATAATCTTTCGTATTGACAGTGTAAACAGGTCTTTTCGTTCATGCCTGCTTACTTTCGGACGTTCCGCCGCGACATTTACCGCTTTCATATTGCACCTCCCTCCTGCCTGCTCAGCCTTGATGCCGGTACCGGTAAGATGTTCTCCTCCGGGAAAATACTGTGGACATGGGTCATACTGCCGGCTGGCAGACCCGATTCACCGATAATCAAATTGATGAGCATACCCAGAAGGATGCCCCCCATTGCCGCCGCAGCGGCATAATAAACCGGATAGGAGCGATTGACCGGCTCAGTGTTTACGGAAGGCTTGCTTAAAATCTTATAGGTGATGCTTTTATCAATTTCAGCAAGCTTCACCTTCAAATTGCTGTCGATGGACTCAACCATGTTCAGCGCTCGTTCCGGTGTATTCATCCGGATACTGATATCCATAATTCTTGTATTCGGAATGGACCGGATGTCCAGTGCATTGCCGATATTCTCCTGGCTCACCCCGTATTCCTTTTCCAGTCCGGCCAGAACAGCGTCGCTATTGATGATCTGGGATATATCACCCGCAGCCATTTGCGACGACCTCAGCGAATCATACACATTCATGCCGGAAACGCTGGAATCATTGAGCGTGATCATCAGCTTCATCTTTGCCTCATACAATTTCTCAAAGGTTTTGCCGCAGGTGAAATAAACAATGCCTGCGCTTGCAACCGCCAGTATCAGCAGAATCCAGATCCGTGCAAAAATAACCTTCAAGTACTTTCCAACCCACTCATTCACATTACCGACCTCCGTATTTTCAAAATTGTTCAGCCGCTTTTTTATCGATAGCCCCGTCGTTCACCAGCTTCTCCAGAAGGGTGTCATTTTTGCCGTTGAGCTTTTTCGTCAGAGCGAAACAGGTCAATTTGGCCATATGCCCCCTGTTGAAGCTTTCCTTTTTCAGGACGGAAAAATAATCCTGTTGGATGATGCCCAGATCGCGGGCTTTTTCCAGTGCCTTATTCCACTGAAAATCACTGTTTTCACCGTTGTCCGAATATCCCAGCACACGCAGCAGGAAGGTCATGTACGTATTGGAATCCAGGTTCAGGGCACATCCGAATTGGTCGCCTGAAATGCCCTTTGTCAGGTGGTACTGCTGAAGATATCCGACATAGGGATCCCCCCATGTTTTTGCCGCATCCTTGAACGGATGGGAATACTTCCTGTCCAGCGCTTCCTGCTCTCCGCCCAGCAGCCTCGTCAGCATCGCTGCTCCTTCCAGTCTTGTGGGCACCCTTTCAAGGTCATATCCGTTTTCTGTCCCCTTGAATAAATTCAGCGATTTCAATTTTTCCGCATAGACCGTAAAGCTTTCCTCCTTGCCTGGAACCGTTCCGGCATCACCACTCCAGCCCGCTACTCTTGACAGGAGCCACCACATCGCATAGGCCTTCCTATTGGCATTGACCGGCTCTGTATGGGCCGCATAGCAGTCATACCAGTCCACGCCCTTTTTATGGCTGTTCTGCCACTCCTGTGCCCAGTTTTTATCCGGCTTTTTATCACCGTCGCTGTCATACCGGCAGCCGTCGTCGGCATATTTGTCGCCGTAATACCGGCCGTCCGGGTCGTAGCTTTCTATGTCGGCAAAATCGAATAATACCTTGCCTTCATTGATGCAGAAATCCCTGATCTGTTTATTGTTTTGCGCAAGCGTCCCCTCCGGACCGGTACCGTCGAGATGGCCTGTCATATAAACAAACGTTACCCCTGGAAATTGTTTTTCCAGCCCTTGCATCAGTTCCAGGTAGTTTTCCACAAACGCCCTGTCGGCAGTTGAAAGCTGCCCGCACCAGGACCATATCACCACATTGACGTCCCGGTTCTTTTCAAGGT
>JAEZMC010000271.1 GCA_023435805.1 Bacillota bacterium
GCACGGAATCCCACTCAAGCCTCACACTCGTATCCTCGTCCGGGGGTGAAGGAAAGGCTGTGAGAGTCATTGTCTGTGGAGTGATTGCCTGCGCTCCCTGAGGAAGAAGTATGAAAATGGCTGCCGCTAGAATAAAAAGGATCAGTGCTTTGCTCGCTTTTTCGCCTGTGTAAAGTTTCATGATAACCCTCCGATAAGCATATTACAGTATGAATATCGGCTTCCTGCACCCGAAAATTAACACGCAAGAATAAGTTTGCCGATCCGGTCCGCTTGTTACAGGCATTGCGGAGAAATCTGCAAGCCGCCCGAGGTTTCCTGGGTAATTTTGCCACACCCCCTTCTTTGGCATTTTTATTCAGGCATCCCACAGTGGAATGCGGCAGGAAATGCTGTGATACGAAGCGTTCCGATGAATGCCGTCGCATATCATTCCATCCGCGTGGCTGTTCCGGCAGCCGTTTCACAGGGGTTGACAAATCGGGTGAATCATTATACAATAATATTCCGTTGATACACGCGCCCGTAGCTCAGCAGGATAGAGCGTCGGTTTCCTAAACCGCAGGCCGGACGTTCGAATCGTCTCGGGCGCACCATATACACAGAATCCCAGTATCCTTGAGGTACTGGGTTTTTTGTGTTTACAGGCACAGTTTACAGGCTTGTTTATCCCAAAAATCCGGTTACAATAATAGATACTGGGTTTATATATACAGGGTTGATCATTCAAAAAAAGGAGATGGAAGTAATGGCAGATAAAAAAGTGAATTGGGGCATACTCAGTTGCGCGGAAATCGCTAACAAGGCAGTCATACCCGGAATAAAGATGGCACAAAACGCTCAGCTCCATGCAGTTTCCAGCCGAAGCATGGAAAAGGCGGAGGAGTTTAAAAACAGGCATCAGGCTGTAAAAGCATATGGCAGCTATGATCAGCTGCTGGACGATCCGGACGTAGACGCCGTATATATCCCGCTGCCCAATTCCCTCCACAAGGAGTGGGTCATCAAGGCTGCAGAAAAGGGCAAGCACATTCTCTGTGAAAAACCGCTGGGCCTTACCGCACAGGAAGTCCTCGAAATGAAGGCTGCCTGTGAGAAGCACCGCGTGCTGCTGATGGAGGCTTTTGCGTACAGGCACAGCCCCCTTACGATGAAAGCCAGGGAGTTGACCGATAGTGGAATCATCGGCAAGCCGAAGGTCATAGAAGCCTGGTTTTCCTTTTTACTCTCCAACCTGAATGACATCAGGCTTACAAAAAATCTGGGCGGAGGAGCCACATACGATGTTGGCTGCTATGTCATCAACATTATCCGCTATCTCGCCGGTAAAGAGCCGGTTAAAGTAATGGCAGCCGGCGAAGTGGGCCTTGAATCCCGTGTAGATGAAAGCAGCTGCATGCTGTTTGAATTTGAAGGCGGTTTAAAGGCCATGGCGCACTGCTCCTTCAATTCCACTCTAAGAAGTGCATACAGGGTTATTGGGGAAGCTGGCATCATCGACGTGGCGGCCGCCTTTAATGCAAGCGGAGAGCTGAATATTAAAGTGGTCAGAGGCGACCAGACCGAAGTACATACCGTATCCACACCCAATAACTACATGCTGGAAGTAGAACAGTTCGGCAGATGCATCCTTGACGGCGAAGCTCCCTTGCTCAGCCTGGAGGATTCCTATGGAAATGCAGCCGTAATCGATAAAGTGCTGGAACAGATTATTAAGTAATACAAAGTTGATAAATGATCCTGACCGTCATACTGAAGGTTGTTTGAGCATGAACTGTTTTACATAATTTTAATAATTAGTAACTTATCCTTAAAACCTCGCATACAATAAACCAGACCTGGAACCAGAAGGAGGTTTTAAGATGGCTGAAGAATTCATGGAACAGGGCGAATGTATGGAACATGTCCACCGTTGTCCCTGCTGCCGCAGGCATTGTGATCACTGTCACAGAAGACATTGCCACCATATGTGCCCTCATTGCGGATGCTATCATCCCTGCCAGATTTGCAGACCTTTTTGGGGTCATATGATGTTTTTTTAAGGAAATATCAATGTAACCTGTAATAATGGGGCTTTGTATCAGATCAATACAAAGCCCTGTTTCTTTGTAGGGGTATACAAAAGACAGCCTGGATCAGGGCTAACGGCCGGGGAATATGACTTGACATATGGATTGCCTTTCTATTTAAAGTTGCGGGAATAACTGCTGAACCGGCTTTTTTTCATTGGCTTTCCAAACAGGAGCCGCATGGCATATTTCAATAGGAAAAAGATGGCGATACAGATGATGAACAGCCAAAAAATTGAGCCGTAGAATAATACAAATACTTGCAGCCTGTCAATAATCAAGGTCACAAAGAAAGCTATACCGGATATGATCATCAAACCGGATATTTTGTCAAAGCCGGGTAATTGATTGATCTCAATTATTTGATGCATGATGAACAAGGTAACCAGCATGGACAGAACAGGCAGGTAGCAGACGAAAATATCCAGTTCCATCAGGTTTGCGTGCAGAAATAACAAGTTGTACAGTATCACGGAGATCGAGAACATGCCGGGGATGCAGGAAAGATAGACCAATACCGAATAGATATATTTCCAGGGCGATAAATTGCCTCTGAGTCTGCCGTGCAGAAGCCTTAACAGAATGCATAAAACGGGTACGGCCAGCATGATGGCTACAACATAATACCTCTGCTGAGAAAGATACGAAATCAATCCTTCTACCGTCATTATCCAATCCCTCCCGGTATTCAATTTGCCGCAAAAACAACTTTGTTTTATCTCATTTTACGACATAGCCGCCGGTATTTCAATGTTTATTGCTTTAATTTGTTTGTTATTACATATTTTTGTTTATATTTTGCTAAAAAAAATAGGATAGAGCTGTTAAAGCAGCTCATATCATCCAACCCCGCTTTTACCGCATAAAGGGAGTGTCCCGTCCGTCGGTCAGATCATAGGATATAGTCGACCACTGCCCGGCTTTCTCTTACCTTTGCCACAAAGCCGGATACCTTGACATGTTCGGGATGCTTCTGGTATTCCTCCAGCGTCTGTTCGCTTTCAAATTCCGAAATGAGTACGGCATCATAAGCCATTGCGGAAGGGATTGCATTGATCCCGACCTCCAGTGAAACGATCTGGCCGATCTTCCCCTTCAGCTCCTCCAGCATAGCCTTGATCTTCGCGGCGTTTTCCTCCTTGCTGCAGCCCTCTGCAAAATCCTTCAGCTTCCACATCACGATGTGCCTGATCATATTAAAACCTCCTATTGATGAATTGTATAAAGTATCAAACATCCTGTTATGCTATCTGTAACAAATGGATTAATGAAATTCCGGATTGAAAACCAGGTTATAAAACTAGTCCGCGGGATTGCTTCACAGTGGAAAAAACAATCTGGGTCTGGGTCTTGCCGAACTTCTGAAGCGCAACGACAAATTTGTCCAGCTCCGATGTAGTGGCAAAATGAACCTTCATCAGCATGGAAAAAGCACCGGCAACATTGTGGCATTCGACTACATTTGGGCAAGAACCGATAAATTCCGAAAACGAAGGCTTGAATTCCGGAGACATTGCCAGATTGACAAACGCGGTAATGCCATAGCCCAGCTTCGAATAGTCGATATCCGCACCATAACCCTTAATGATTCCGGCGGCTTCAAGCCGGTCGATCCTGCCGGATACCGCGGGTGACGTTAAAAACACCTTCTGGGCCAATTGTTTCAGCGGTGTACGTGCATTCAGCGCTAAAATCTCAAGCAGTTTTTTATCGATTTTGTCCATGATCATCCTCGCTACTTGTTTATCCGGTTTGTGTGTATTATAAATTTATCGGCTGTAAAAAGCAAGCATGAAATCATTACAACAAAAAAGGCTCTCCCGATCCGGGTTCATTTTCTAAAGTGGAAAAAGCCAATGGATTTATTTCGTAAAGTGAAAACGCCCGAAATATTAATTTAACAACAATGTGCAGTCAAGCTGTTTACTTCAATACAGAATGTGGTTATTCTGAAAATAGTTATTCATCGCCTGTTTCAGCATGAAAAGCAGAGAGGATGTTGAAAATGACCATGAGAATGGAAACGGATTCAATCGGGACGCTTCCGGTTCCCATCGATGCATATTACGGGATACATTCCATCAGAGCGTATACGAATTTTCCGATTACCGGCAGGGTAATCCACCCCTATTTAGTTGAGAGTATCATAAAGGTTAAGAAAGCTGCCGCACTGGCAAATAGAAAAGCCGGCACACTGGAGGAGCAAACCGCCGATGCAATAACAGCCGCCTGCGACGAAATCCTGTCCGGGAAATATCTTGACCAGTTCATTGTCGATCCCATACAGGGTGGCGCCGGCACCTCCGCCAATATGAATGCCAACGAGGTCATTGCCAACCGCGCCATTGAACTGCTGGGCGGGACAAAAGGGGACTATCGTCTGGTGCACCCCAATGACCATGTAAACATGTCCCAGTCAACAAACGATGTGTTCCCCACAGCAGGGAAACTGACCGTACTGGTGCTGCTATCAAAGCTGACCGAGCAGTTGATGCGCCTGCAGAAGGCTCTGGAAGGAAAAGCTCATGAATTTCGCGATGTTATTAAAACCGGTCGCACCCAGCTTCAGGATGCCGTTCCGATTCGTCTTGGTCAGTCCTTTCACGCATACAGCCAAGTGGTGAAGCGCGATATATCAAGAATGGACCGGATCGAAGCGGATATGAAGGTAATGAATATGGGCGGCACTGCTATAGGGACCGCCGTGAATACAAGCAGCGTCTATTTAAGCAATATTATCGGGATATTGGGCGACATAACCGGATATGACCTTGAACAGGCGGAAGACTTGATAGACGCAACACAAAATTTGGA
>JAEZMC010000328.1 GCA_023435805.1 Bacillota bacterium
CTGCTATTGATAATGCGCCGAAAGAACCTCCCGGACAATTTCAACAGCCATTCTGGGCTTATCCGGATTACCGCCCAGCGTATACACATCGCGGAAGCTGAATTCCATTTTGCAGCCTCTCGCACATTCAACCGATTTTCGTATATATGCTCTGAAAGCCTCCCGGTCCAGTTCTGCTCCAACACCGATAAAATTGGGACTTGGTTTTCTGTGATAAATTACCTTGGTCCCTTTTAAGGCACCGCCCATGTATTCCTCATTGCACCAGGGCGAAATAGACACCTTCCGCAGGTTCGGGAGCTTGCTGATATACTTCTCCCATATGGAATGCACCGGCTCGCAGCAGCCATAGCTCAGCATGCCAAAGTGCTTTGCCGCTTCAAGGTAATATGGAAAAAAGAATTCACCGAACATATCCGGCGAAATACTCACGGTTTCCTGGGAATCCATATACAGCCACAGGTCCTTCAGCCCGACCTTTTCCCCTGGCTTATAGCCGCTTGTGGGCAATTCCTTTGTAAATCCGGAGGATCCCTGGTTCAGCCAGTCATTTCCGTTGTTCAAAAACAGCAGGCCCTCCCGTTCCATCCATTTCATGAAATCCAAATGCTCCTGAGTAAGCCTGCTCATGAATGCCTGCATTTCATCCGGGTAATCCACAAGTGCGTACATCATCGTTTCCATACCCATCAGATGGACCAAATCCTGCGTCAGACATATACAGGGCGAGCCCATGCCCATCCGGACCGGAAGAATATCTCCAAAAAGCTCCTCCAGAAAGGCTTTCCACCGCAATGTCTTCTCCCTGTCAACCGAAATGAAGGAGGGCTTCAGCAGCCGCAGGTCTTCCGGTATTTCCTTGATGGGATAAAGAAACTGATGGCCCAGGTCTCTTCCTTTGGAGTCCTTTGCATGCCGCGTCCCTATAGGGATATTGAACAAAAGGAATTGAATATCCCAGCCTATATTGTACCAGGCTCGTACGACCCTGTCGTCACCGATCCGCTCATGATTGAGAATTTCCCTCTGAATCTGCAGTTCTATGTTTCTTGCCGTCTCCGATGTGCATTGCAGCGGAGGTAACAGCTCCTGCTCAACGGTCCAGGTTTCAAAGCTGATCATCGGCAAATCGCCCTTCAGGTCGTTATGCCTGTACCATCGCTCCTCCCGTTCCTTCATGATGGGCAGCATGGCATATTCCAGCTGCTTCTTCGCCAATTCACGCAGGTAATAACGTTCATCCCTGCCAATTGAGAGATTTGTCATAGATGGTTATCCCCCTTCACACTTGAACCGTATTTTTACAGATATCCTTTTTTGCTATCGCCTTTTCACACGGGCGTTTAACTGCTATAATTGTAGCACAGGCAATTTCAAAAACGAATCTGCGATATTGCTTCAAAACATATACTTTATTGCTGTCATCTGTCTAAATGAAAATACACGATAAGGAGAATTTCGGCTATGCAAGCACCGTTCACTCCTGTACCCGGTCAATACGGTATCTCCATTTTTATACCGGACGATGTGATTGCAAGGGAAAGCCGTAATTGCTTCCTGTATAATTTGAGCATCACCAAAATCGGTCGTTTCGACCACTGCCACGGCCATTTTATCAGAAGATACAACGTGAACGAGTATATACTCCTGTACTGTACTGAAGGAAAAGGGTGGGCAGAGACCTGCGGTGTCTCCAGGGAGGTAGGTCCGGGAGATTTGGTGCTTCTGGATATCAACCAGCCTCATGCCTACGGTGCCGACGATAGGGACCCCTGGTGCATTTACTGGGTGCATTTTACCGGAGCCGGTGTCCCCGAGCTGTACAGGCTCCTCAACATTTCGCCGCAGTCTGCAATTCTGGCAGTTGGTGTCAGGCCTGAACTCATTTCACTTCTGAAGGAAGCCAGCAAAATCCTTTCCGAAGGCTACAGCCTGCCCAATCTGTTCTCCGGCACGACGTGCCTGCAGGAATTCTTCTGTCATCTGGTAAAAGGCAGGATGCATACGGGAATGTGCAGTGACCGCCATATGGATTTGAAAAGTGTCATCGATCATATGGTAAATAACCTATACGGAAAATTCACCCTGAACGAGCTTGCAGCCAATACGAATATGTCCAAATACCACTTTGTCCGGCGATTCAAACAGACTACAGGCTATTCCCCCATGGAGTATTTCAACCGGCTGAAGATACAAAAGGCATGTGAACTATTGGATACCACCTCTCTGGACATCAAGGACATCAGTGAATTTCTCTCCTTCAGCAATCCGTTCTATTTTTCCGAAGTGTTCAAACGGATTATCGGCCATTCCCCCAAAAATTACCGCACCCTCCAGAAAACCGGACATATTCCGGAATAGCTGGGGCGCTTCGGGGCGGGGACAAGTAAAAAGCCCGCAGAATATTCTGTTAGCGTTCACAGGGACACATTTTGAATCGGTCTATGCAAGAGTCGGGCGGCTCCTTCAACACGACACCATACCATCAACCGCAGTCAAAAGCTACTGTTATATTCAAAAAGGCAGCGTTCAAATCAGATGCCGGTTATCAGTGGATGCTGATAACCGGCAAAAAATGATTTACATGGTGAAGAGTAATAGTGGACTCGCCGCGTATTATATTCCCGCAGCTGAACAGCTTTGGCGGGTCTAATATGTGCCTTTAGATCAATTCCGACTTTTGGAGCAACCGCTCGACGATGACGGCAACCTCGGCTCTCGTAACGAAGTCCTTTGATGCGACCGTATTATTCGGTCTACCGAGAACGACGCCTGTTTTACTGCATGCCGCGACGCTCCCTTTGGCGTAATCCGAGATACCCGAAGCGTCCGTATACTTGCTCAGCATGGAGGCGACCTGCGAATCTGTCAGCGCCGGCGCCAGCTTTGTGATCTTCATCGCTCTGGCGATCATGGTCATCGCCTGCTCACGGGTGATGGTGTCGTTCGGTCCAAAGGTACCATCTCCATAACCGGCAATAATCCCGTATCCGACAGCCGTCTGTATGTAGCCGTAATACCATGCGGAGGCGCTCACGTCGGTGAAGCTGCTGCTGCCCATCCCGGTGTCCAGACCAAGCGCCCGGACAATGATGGCGGCGAACTCCGCACGGGT